>NZ_CAXAXY010000037.1:0-24936 GCF_963972885.1 uncultured Pelagibacterium sp.
GGTGGACCGACCAGCTACTCGACTGGTCCGATCCCCAAAACCAGATCCGACCCCGTGAGCGCCACCCCTCCTCGGGCCCGTGGATCCTGCGCGGCAGCGGCATGGTGAGCGGTCGCTTGATCGGGGGGTGCTTCGAGGTTCTCGAGATGCTCAAAGCAACACCATGGTGGCCGCCGCTCGACTATTGGAACGGTGCGGTGCTCTTTCTCGAATCATCTGAAGAGGCGCCTGGCGCCGATCATGTCACCCGCTGGATGCGCAATCTTGCCGCGCAAGGTATTCTTGATCGCATCAATGGGGTGTTGCTCTCCCGTCCCGCCGGCATGGATGGAGCGGGACAAGCGGCCCAAGAGGCAGCAGTCCTCGGCGCGCTTGACGAGCGCGGCCTGAAAGACATGCCGGTCATCGGCAATCTCGATTTCGGCCACACCGATCCGATCGTTACGCTGCCCTATGGCGGGACGGCCAGCATCGATTGTGACACCGGCGAAATCCGGCTGACCTGACACCCAGCCGTCGGACCCGGTCCCCATGTGTCGGTTTGGCAACGGATCGGTCACGATTGCGTCAAAGCTCACAACCACACTTGCCACCACGCACTCTTGCGATGATTTTGGAGCGTCCGGGGGCGCGACCGGTATGATCGATATCTTGATTGAAGGCTGGATGAACCAGACTACCCTGCGCCTTGTCGGCGGCCTCGTGCTGGCCTCGCTGATCCTTTATCTGCTGGTGGTGGCTGTCGCCTATACCTTCCAGCGCGAGATGGTCTTCCCCCGCCGTTTCGTTAACGCCCTGCCCTTTGCAGCCATGGTCGGTCCCGATTTCGAGCGTGTGACGCTTGAGACCGCCGACGGGGAGAGGCTCAAGGCCTATTTCAAGCCTCCGATCGAAGGCGCACCGATGATCGTTGCCTTTCACGGCAATGGCAGCGTTCCCGAGCCGCAGGCTGTAAGGTTCGGCAGTGCGCCATGGGCCGATGCGGGCTTTGGCGTCCTCTCGTTTGCCTATCGCGGCTATCCCGGTTCAACCGGCACGCCAAGCGAAGAGGGACTGCTGCTCGATGCCGAAGCCGCCATCGCCTATGCCCAGAGCCACGCCCCCGGCAGCCGGCTGGTCTTTATCGGCCATTCGCTGGGGACCGGGGTCGCCGTCGCCATGTCGGAGCGCTATCCCAGCCAGGCGCTCGTCCTTGAAGCGCCCTTTTCGTCCCTGCCCGACGTCGTCGCCGCCACCATGCCGTTCCTGCCCGGGCAATTGGTGCGCGACACCTTCTTTTCCTCGCGCCGCATCGCGGGCAGTCGGGCCGATACCATAGTGATCGTCCATGGCGAGCGCGACACTGTGGTTCCCGCGTTTCTCGGCCGCCGCCTGTTCGCCGTCGCACCGCACGGGGTGTTCATGTCGGTCGAGGATGCCGACCACCTCAATCTGCGTGGGATGCGCGATCCCGAAATCCTCGATCTGGTCATCAACGGCTACCCACCCGAACCGACTCCGCAGAGTGAACCGGTCGGCAGCCCCGATCCGCTGGAAACCGGCGCCGTGTGATTGCTGATTGCATGATCGGCTTTTGGCCCCTATATTGAGCGCCAAATTCCCCCTCATTCCAGATTGGCGAGGCGGGCGGTTCGGAGGAACACCGGGCCGCAGCACAGGAGAGATTTACCCATGGCCACACAATTGCTCATGCCCAAGGCGACCGCCGTCTGGCTGGTCGAAAACACAGGGCTGACCTTCAAGCAGATCGCCGATTTCTGCACCCTGCATCCGCTCGAGGTCCAGGGCATCGCCGATGGCGACGTCGCTGGCGGTATCCGCGGTGTAAACCCGATCCAGAACGGCCAGCTCAACCGCGAGGAGATCGCCAAGGGCGAAGCCGACGAGAACTACAGGCTGAAAATCTCCGAGCCCAAGGTCAAGGTGGCAGCCCCCAAGCGCCGTGGCCCGCGCTACACGCCGACCTCGCGCCGCCACGAGCGTCCCAATGCCATCAAATGGCTGGTCCGCAACCATCCCGAACTCAAGGATGCCCAGATCATGCGCCTGGTGGGCACCACCAAGTCCACCATCGAATCCGTACGCGAAAACACCCACTGGAACGCGGCCAATCTGACCGCCATGGATCCTGTTACGCTCGGGTTGTGCTCGCAGATGGAATTGGACATGGAAGTGCGCAAGGCGGCCCGCACCGCCGGGATCACCGAGGACGCGCCCGAGGGCACACGCCTGATGACCGCAGAGGAAGCGCTCAACCGCGCCCAGTATGAGCCCCAGGAAGGCGAAGAATCCACTCATACGCCTGCCCAGGACAATTACGATGCCGAGCGCGAAGCCGAATCGGTCTTTGCCAAGCTCAAATCGCTCAAAGGCGACGATGCGGACGCCGACGACCGCGAATAGTTCTGCTGTTATCCTGGCTTCAGACGGCCCGCTGCCCCACCGCAGCGGGCCGTTTTCCGTTCGGCGTTCGCTATCGGGGCTACGGTTCTGGGCGTCCCGGACTTGACATCAGGGCCATTTGCCCACGCTATGCCGCCCTGTTCCCCGTCCAATCCCCATGTTTCAATTGACGTTCTTTCTTGTCGCTGCGCTCGCAGTCTTTCTCGTTGCTCTGTCGAAATCCGGTCTGGTCGCGAGCCTGGGCGTGGTCGGCGTGCCTTTGCTGACCCTGGTCATGCCGGCTCGCGACGCCGCCGGCATGATGCTGCCGCTGCTGATCATCATGGATATCATCGCGCTGATCGCCTATCGGCGTGAAGTCGCCTGGAAAGTGTTCTGGATACTGCTGCCCGGCGCCATGGTCGGAACGTTGATCGCCTTTTCGCTTTCGGCTGTGGTCAGCGAGGCCATGGTGCGCCTGGCCATCGGCCTGATCACGCTGGCCTTCGTGCTCGACGCCTGGCTTCCCTTGCGCAAGAAACTCGAGGGCCTGCCGCCATCGCGGCCCTGGGGAACGTTCTGGGGTTCGGTTGCCGGGTTTACCAGCTTTGTGAGCCACACGGGCGGCCCCCCGGTTCAGATCTACATGCTGCCCATGCGGCTGCCGCCAGCGCTTTTCGCGGGCACCAACGCTGTATTCTTTGCCGTAATCAATGCCAGCAAGATCCCGTTCTATTTCGTCCTCGGCCAGCTTTCACTCGCCAACATGCAGGCCGCGCTCTATCTCGTGCCTGCGGCGATTGCCGGCATGGTGCTCGGCGTGTTTCTGGTCAGGCGTATCGATGCAGGTCTTTTCTACAGGGTGGCCTATATCCTGATTTTCCTGCTCTCGCTCAAGCTGATCTATGACGGTCTTGCCGGATTGTTTTTCGCCTGACCGCGGACACTAAAAAAGGCCGCAGCTTTCGCCGTGGCCTCACAGAAATCACAAGTCTATGAATGGACCTTAGTGAGTGGTCTCGTACTGAGCGCGCACCAACTGGTCCTTGAGTTCAAGTTTCTTACGCTTGAGAGCGGCGATCAGCAGCGCATCGCGGGCCGGATGGCGCATTTCTTCGCTGATCTTTCGTTCCAAATCCTGATGCCGCCGCTCCAGGGAAGTGATGTAAGTCTGTGAGGTCATGGCCACTCCTTTCATCATTGGACGACAGTATCGTCACATTCTTTGCGGCCTTTGTCCAATGGCAAATCTATGGCAGAAAGAGGCTGGAGCGCGCTGGGAGAACGCTGCAGATTTTCCCGGTTCGAGAGCACAATAAAACAATGGCTTAGAGTGCCGAACCGACTCGATTGGGGCCAATCGCGCTCTGGTACGGGTCCTGTGGGAAAACAATCATGCTGCCATTGGACAAGGAAATCGAAGCACGGCTCGGGCTTGAACTGGCCACCAAACGCCAGGAACACGCCGATCTCGACGCCGCAATTCATACCCTGACGGCATCGGGGCTGGCCGACATCACGCTGATCCAGCGGCTCAAGAAGCGCAAGCTGGCCCTCAAGGACCGGATCGTCCAGATCGAGCGGATCATCCTCCCCGACATAATAGCGTGACATTATGTTAAGTTGACTTAATGCCTCATCATTTGTAGGTCAGCCTCGAGCTTTTTGAGGATGATTTGCGATGACCCAACATGCCCGTCTTGTCGAACGCGTTCGTCATGAACTCAAATTCAGGGTTGCAAAGGTGGTCAAATCCGAGCGCATCACGCCGCTGATGGCGCGGATCACGCTCACCTCGGACGATTTCGAAAGCTTTGTTTCCCTTGCCTATGACGATCACTGCAAGGTGTTCTTCCCCGAGCCGGGTGCAAACGACTTTCCGGTTCCCGAACGCGGAGAAAACGGGCTGGTTTTTCCCGATGGCAAACGCCCCGAGGCGCGCGACTATACGCCCCGTTACTACGACAACGCCGCCCGCACCCTGACGCTCGATTTCGTACTGCATGGCGACGGCCCGGCGTCGGGCTGGGCACAAAACGCAGGTCCGGGCGACACGATAGGGGTCGGGGGCCCGCGCGGTTCGTTCCTCGTCCGGGGCGATTTCGACTGGTATCTGCTCGTCGGCGATGAAACCGCGCTTCCCGCCATTTCCCGCCGGCTCGAGGAATTGCCGCGCGACGCCCGCGCCATCGCCGTCATCGAGATTGCCGACAATGGCGAAATCCAGAAAATCGACGCGCCCGACCATGCCGAGATCCACTGGCTGAGCCGCGAAGGTGCCCAGCCGGGCGATCCCCACAGGTTGCTTGGAGCCGTTCAGGCCCTGGAACTGCCCAGCGGCGACGGCTACATCTTCGTTGCGGGCGAAAGCGCCATGAGCAAGGCGGTGCGTCACCACATGGTGGACGAGCGCAGACACAACCCCGACTGGATCAAGGCCGCCGGGTACTGGCAGACGGGCAGCGAGGATTTCGACGACGGCCACGCTCACTAAAGCATTCTTCGGAAATGGAGCATGTCCTCGACCCGATCGGGGATGGAAACGGTTTTGCGGTTCGGACACGCGACAAAACACGAGGTTAGAGCCGATCCGGGTTGCACAGGTGTTAAGACGAGGTCCTGGAGCCCGCTAAGCGACGGCTTCGTCTTCCTCGGCCTCGCGTCGCAGCAAGAGGTCCCTGATCTCTGCGGCTAGCGGGAGGACGGCCTTTTCGAGCAAAGCGATTTGCGCCTCATCGTAGAGGCTGGGCGCCTGATCGAAAATTGCCAGCACCGCGCCCAACTGTCCGTCTTCGAGCGGAACCGGGACGCCCCCATAAGCCCTCACTCCGCTTTCCACGACAGTCCGCAGATGGGCGTAGGGCGAGTGTTGCAGATCTTCGATAATCAGCGTTCCCGACTTCTTGAGCACTTCGTGGGCCAGATGTTCGGAATGGCTTTTGTTGGAACCGTCGCCGCCTGAATCGATAAGAGGCACGATGGTCACCATCGCCACCGTCGTGTTGGCCGACCGCGCCAGCCGCCGCAGCGATCGTGAAATGTCTGGGTCTGCGGCAGCCTGTGCCGAAATGGCCCGGGCCGAAAGGCGCAATTGCGGGACCGCATCGGGATCGTCTTGGGCCACCATACCGTGTCCCCCCAGCGCAAGAGCGATTGCATGCTCGGCCAGCGCAATCGAATGGGCCACCACATCGATCTCGTCGGTGGTGCCTTCTCCCCGTCCGCCATTGTATTCGGGATGGAAATAACCGGCGACCACGACCATTTCCGGCTTGATACGCTTGAGGCGGCGGGCCGCATAGCGCGCATACACGTCAGGTTTCTGCCCAAGATAGCAAAGGCATGCCACCTCGGTCTGCGACAGGTCGATCTGGGCGATGCCCTCCTTGCGCAACGCCACCGGTGCCATCACCTGAGCCGAAAAGCCACGCGCCCGCACCCGTTCGGCGACCATGAGCGCCATGGCCTGATCGAGCTCGGTCTTGCCTCCGAACACCCGGATACGCGCACCATCCTCCCCGTTGTCGGGCACGGTTTCGGCAATATCGTCAAGCACCTCGGAAAGGGTCTCCACCACACGATGGCGATGGGAGGGATCGGCGAGATCGCCCGCGATATCGGCTTCGGCCAGCCGCAGGGCCGGCACGGCGATATCGTCGTAAAACGCCGCAATTCCATCCTTTTCGATTTCGCGGTCGGCAAGGTCGGTCGCTTCTTCGACATTGCCCGAGATCAGCCTTTGATAAAACCGCTCCTGGGGCAGCAGCACCGGCGCGCTGCCCAGTATGGTTTCGATAAAGCCCAGACCGGGCACATAGCGCGCCATGACCACGATACACACCGTCAGCGGCATGGAGACAATCAGCCCGATCGGGCCCCACAGCGTGGCCCAGAACATTGCGGCGACCAGCACCGCAAGCGGGGTCAGCCCCGTCGAGGTGCCATAAAGCCGCGGTTCGACAATGTTGTTGGACACCACTTCGAGCACCAGGTAGAGCCCGATGACCCCGAACAGCATCGTCCAGCCCGGATCGACAGCCACCGCCAACAGGATCGGAATGGTTGCAATCATCAGCGTACCCACGAACGGGATATAGCGAAATACGCTCGCCAACAGACCCCAAAGGACCGCGTTGGGGACGCCAAGCACAAAAAGACCCGCCCCGAAGAGCGTCCCATAACCGGCGCTGATTGTCGCCTGAGCCAGAAGATAGCGGCCAACGCGGGCGCTGGCTTCGTTCATGGCCTCGGTGCTGGCGCGCAGATCGCCGCGACTGGCCAGCTTGAGAAACCGGTCGCGCAACTCCTCGCGCTCAAGCAACAGGAATATGAGAAAGATCGTAACGATCAGGACCGACGCCAGCGGACCGATGATCGAGAAAAACACCGTCTGAGCTGTTTCGAGCGACCCCATGCCGTTATCGGCTATGACCACCTGGATCGGTTCGGGACCCTGCTCGGCCAGCGTCTCGGCGCTGGCCTCCACCTGCGCGCCCAGCCGTTCGATAGTGGCGACGAGCCTGTCTATGACCTGCCCGCCCCCGAACGTCTCCTGGAGCATCCGGAGCTTCTCGCTGATCGTTGCCTGATAGCGCGGCAGATCGGATGCCAGCGAAAGCATCTGCGAAAATGCCAGATAGGCGACACCCGAAATCAGCGCAAGCACCGCCAGCACCGAGACAATAACCGCAGCAATATGAGGCGTTCCGACCCGACGCAGGCTGTGAACGACCGGACCCAGGGCAAAGGCGAGCAGCACAGCCAGAACCAGCGGCACGAAAATACCGCGCCCCAGATAGAGCACGGCAACAATCAGAACGAAGGTCAAAATCGCCGCGACCGGCTGGAAGCCCATCAGCGAAGGCGCCGGGGTAACCGGCGGTTTCGTGTCCATCTACTGTTTCCCAATCCAAGCCCGTCTGGACCCCGCGATCTCAAAACGCCATGCGCCGGCTTTCGTTCCCTGCACCTGCCAACAGATGCTGCGGCTTGAACCTTTTTGGCTTATCGGATACAGCCACGCTTTAGCCAATTGAGGGCCGGGCTCTTGGTTTCATCTCCTCCTATCGCAATCGTCATGGGCAGCCAGTCGGACTGGCCCACAATGCGCTTTGCCGCCGAAACGCTCGAGGCACTCAGGCTCGATTATGAAGCGCGCATCGTCTCGGCGCACCGGACCCCGCTGCGCATGGTCGATTTCGCCACAACGGCGCGCGAGGACGGCTTTCAGGTCATCATTGCCGGGGCCGGTGGCGCCGCGCACCTGCCGGGTATGATTGCGTCGATGACCACACTGCCGGTGCTGGGCGTGCCCGTGGAAAGCAAGGCCCTGCACGGGCAGGATAGCCTGCTCTCGATCGTCCAGATGCCCGGCGGCGTTCCGGTCGGCACCCTGGCCATCGGCAAGGCCGGCGCGATCAACGCAGCGCTGCTTGCCGCCTCGATCCTCTCGCTCGCCGATGAAGAGCTTGCGGCACGGCTCACCGAGTGGCGCACCCGCCAGACCAACGCAGTTGCGGAGTTTCCCAAGGACGATGACTGACAGCCACCCTCTCCAGCCCGGCAGTTCCATCGGCATTCTGGGCGGCGGCCAGCTTGGGCGCATGCTCTCTCTAGCGGCAAGCCAGTTGGGCATGAAGACCCATATCTACTGCCCGGACCCGCAAAGCCCCGCTTTCGATGTCACCCCCACCAAAACCATTGCCGGCTATGATGATGTCGCAGCCCTGAGGGCCTTTGCGGGCGGCGTCGACGTTGTGACCTACGAGTTCGAGAACGTGCCGCTGGCCACCGCAAAGGTCATCGCCGACAACGTGCCGCTGCGCCCGGGCGCCAAGGCACTCGAAGTCAGCCAGGATCGCCTGGCCGAAAAGAGCTTTCTGAGCCGCGCCGGTGTTGCCATCGCGCCCTATCGCGCTGTCGCCAGCCTCGACGAGTTGCAGGCGGCAGTCGCCGAAATCGGTCTTCCTGCCGTCCTCAAGACCACACGGCTGGGCTATGACGGCAAGGGCCAGCGCATGATCGCCAAGCCTGACGACCTCGAAGGCGCCTTTGCCGAGCTTGAACCGGGCGCCCCTTTGGTTCTCGAAGCCTATGTCCCGTTCGAAAAGGAAATCTCGGTCATCGTGGTGCGTGGCGCCGATGGGGCCGTGGTCACCTACGATCCGGCCGAAAACATTCACCGCAACCACATCCTCAAGACCTCGACCCTGCCCGCCACCGTTTCCGATGCCGTGGTGATCAAGGCCAGGGCCGTCGCCGCCGACATTGCAACCGCGCTCGATTATGTCGGCACCATGGGCGTTGAATTTTTCGTCGTATCCGATGGCGACGATCCGCAGATCCTGGTCAACGAAATCGCCCCCCGTGTCCACAATTCCGGCCACTGGACCCAGGCCGTCTGCATCACCGATCAGTTCGAGAATCACATTCGCGCCATTTGCGGCTGGCCACTGGGCGACACCACGCGGCTGGCTGGCGTGGTGATGGAAAATCTGCTCGGCGAGGAAATCTTTGCCACAGCCGCGCGGTCGACGGGCAACATCCAGCCCCATGTCTACGGCAAGGCCGAAGCCCGGGCCGGCCGCAAGATGGGCCACCTCAATATCGTCAGGCTCCCCGAAGACTGACAAAAAGCACAGATTCCGGGCCTCGCCGGTGGACACGGCCCGACTCTTCTGGTAACTACCGCGGCCACGGTGACCGGCAAGTGTCGGTCGGCGCTGGATTGCTTTTGGCCTCCGGCGTTTGATATCAGCCGAAATTCTAACCGAAAGGGCGGGTGTTCCGCGTGCAAGTAGTCGTTCGCGATAACAATGTCGATCAGGCGCTTCGGGCGCTGAAAAAGAAGTTGCAGCGCGAAGGTGTGTTTCGCGAAATGAAGCTGCGCAACTATTACGAGAAGCCTTCTGAAAAGAAGGCACGGCAGAAGGCCGAGGCGATCCGCCGCGCCCGCAAGCTTGCTCGTAAGCGTGCACAGCGCGAGGCTGGTGTTGTAACCGGCGGTCGTCGCTAAGAGGGCTTCGCAAAGCGCGAAATCTCTTGCATCTGCGACTGTTCGACATGAACGTATTTGCAGAAAAACGCCGTCCCTTGGGGCGGCGTTTTTATTTGCCTAGGCTCCGGGCATATCAAGGATCGGCATCACCTCGACACCTTCACCCGGGAAATGGGTGAAATGGGCATGATTGCGAAACATCTCCGCGGCCGCCTGATGGTCGGCTGCCTCAACGATCACATACGCCGCAGCGGTATTTGTGATGTCGGCAATACCGTCCGGACCGACCTTCTTTGTCTTGCCCAGCGGCCCGCCGGCATCGACCACGCGCGATGCGTTGGCTTCCATCCATTCGCCCCAGGCTTTCATCCCCGCTGCTTCGTCCACCCGGCCGTCGGCCTGCGCCTTCTCGGTTGCAGTTGCGGTTCCCGTATAGATCGCCAGAAATTTCGGCATTTTCAGCCTCCCTGTGCTGTATCAGCAAAGAACGCCTGAGCCCGCTCCCAGATCCCGCGCGCCCACAGATCGGAATGATCCGCCCCCTCCTCGATCCAGATATCGTAAGGATTTGGCGCGTCCGCATAGAGCCGCTCGCCGTTCGAAACGCTCACCGTTCGATCGGCGGTACCATGCGCCACAAAGACCGGCTCCTCGACCGCCCCGATCCAGTCGTTGGACCGGAACTGGTCGAGCATCAGCCAGGCGACCGGCGCAAAAGGATACCGTTCGGCGGCCACGCTCACCGCCGAATAGAACGGGGTTTCCAGGAGCACCGCCTCGGCCGCGCGTTGGCTGGCGACCCACACGGCGGGCGATGCTCCCAACGAACGGCCCCAGACCGCGATATTGTCCTCGCGCTCGTCGAGCCAATCGAACGCCGCGATGGCATCGGCCAGCACATTGTCCTGGGTGATTTCGCCCGGCGACAGCGGAAAGCCGCGATAATCGACCGACAAAAAACCGTATCCCGCTTCAGTGAACGAAAGAAACCGATCGTATTCGGCCGAAAAGCTTCCAGAATTGCCCTTGAGGTACAGGATCGTGGGTTCACCGGCTGACGGCGGCGCATACCAGCCGGTGATCACCTCGTCATTGCTGGTGGGAATGGTGACGATCTCGGCATCGACCCCCACTGCAACCGGATCGAAAATCTCCCCGGCAGGATAAAAGAAAAACGCCCGCTGATTGACGTAAAGATAGGCCAGCAGCCCACCGTAAACGACAATCACCAAGACCAGAACGCCAATGGCGATCTTCTTGAACATTTCCGATTTCCTCCCGGCGGACCCTGTCCGTGATACCGCCGGGAGAACGGATCGTCTAGGTCAGCTCTTCCTGGCCCAACGCCACGCGAAACGCCCGCTGGAAAACCTCGAGCGGCTGACCTCCGGAAATGGCAAACTGGTTGTTGAAGATAAAGAACGGCACACCGTTGATGCCCTGTTGGCTGGCCGAAACCGCCATCGCTTTGGTTGTGCTGTTCTCGGCCTCATCGGCAATCAGCTTGAGCGCCACTTCGCGCGCATAGCCGTGCTCGGCAGCGATATCGGCCAGGAGGTCATCGTCTGTGATGTCCTTGCCCTCGAGGAAATAAGCGGCCGCAAATGCCTTGGCCAGACCATACTGGTGTTCGGGCGCTGCCGAGCGGATCAGCGTATGCGGCTTGATGGTGGGATAGCTCATCGGCTGCACGCTCATGTCCAGCGGCACCCCGGCATCGCGCGCCGCGCCCTCGACCCGCGCCTGCATGGCATCGATATCGCCGCCATATTTTGCCTTGAGCCTTTCCTTGGTGTTCTGCCCTTCTTCCGGCGTCGTCGGATCGAGCAGGAACGGGTGATGCAAGATCTCGACGTTTACGTCCTCAGGCAGCGTCGCCAGCGCCTGATCAAGCCGCGCCGTGCCGATCAGGCACCAGGGGCATACGACATCGGTGAACAGATCGATGCGGATGGATTGGGTCATCGTGTATCCTTTGCGTTGACGACAACATGGCCATTGGCGCCAAACCGCTCAAGTACGCACATCGATGTAACCAGGACAAAAACACGGGATCAGGATCGGGTGGCAATCAACAGCCAGATGGCGATAACGACCAGCAAGAGACCGAAAACGATGCCCAGTCGCTCGCGATGATGTGGCTGCACAAAATAGGGCTGCAGCGCCGACGCTCCCAGAACGATGGCGATATGAACCAGCGTGGCCGCGAGCACATAGACCGCCGCAAGCGTCAGAAAGGCCGAGGGCATCGCCCCATCCGCAAGGAAATTGGGTAGCACGGACAGATAAAAGGCTGCCGCCTTGGGATTGAGCAAATTGGTGATGAGGCCGCGGCGAAAGAAAATCCAGTTCGAGACCGTCAGCGTGTGCTGTTCGACCGGACGGCGCGAATCGCGCCAGGTATCGTATCCAAGCCAGACCAGATAGAGCACCCCGGCCCACCGCACCGCTTGATACAGCCAGTCAACCTCGCTGATCAGTGCCGCAAGTCCGATGGCCGCCAGCCCGCCGACAATAGCCAGACCCAGCGCCACACCGGCCACTGCAAAAATCCCCGCCACCCTGCCCCTGTCGACCCCCAGAATGGCCAAATAGGCCATGTTGGGTCCGGGCGTCAGCTCGACGGCGATTGCGGTGGCAAAAAATGCCAAAAGGGTGGAAAGGCTCAGTGTGTCCATGATGGAGAGTGGAGCGCCAGACCAAAAAAGAAAAGGGCCCCGAAGGGCCCTTTGTGATCAGTGATCGAACGCCTTGACGATGGATTCGGTCATCTTCTTGGCGTCCCCGAACAACATCATGGTGTTGTCGCGGAAGAACAATTCGTTCTGCACCCCGGCGTAACCCGCTGCCATGCCGCGCTTGATGAACAGCACAGTGCCCGCCTTTTCCACATCGAGAACGGGCATGCCGTAGATCGGCGAGGCCTTGTCGGTCTTGGCCGAAGGGTTGGTGACGTCATTGGCGCCGATGACGAACGCCACATCGGCCCGCGAAAACTCGGAGTTGATGTCCTCGAGCTCGAACACTTCGTCATAGGGCACATTGGCTTCGGACAGCAGCACGTTCATGTGCCCCGGCATGCGGCCCGCCACCGGGTGAACGGCATAGGATACATCCACCCCGGCTGCCTTGAGCTCATCGGCCATTTCGCGCAGCGCATGCTGGGCCTGGGCCACAGCCATGCCGTAACCGGGCACGATAATGACTTTGGACGCGTTCTGCATGATGAAGGCCGCGTCTTCGGCCGAGCCCTGCTTGACGGGGCGCTCTTCCACATCACCAGAGGCCGCAGCGGCATCATCGCCCCCGAACCCGCCAAGGATCACCGAAATAAAGCTCCGGTTCATGGCCTTGCACATGATGTAGGACAGGATCGCGCCCGACGACCCCACCAGCGCGCCGGTAATGATCAGAGCCGTGTTCTCAACGGTAAAGCCGATGCCCGCCGCCGCCCAACCCGAATAGGAGTTGAGCATGGAGACCACCACCGGCATGTCGGCGCCACCGATCGGGATGATCATCAGCCCGCCTAGGATCAGCGCAATCAGGGTGATGATCCAGAACAGGATCGGATCCTGCGTCACCGAGAACACACCAATCAAAATGACCAGCAACGCACCCAGCCCCAGATGGAGCAGATGCCGGGCCGGCAACAGGATCGGCTTGCCGCTCATGCGCCCATCGAGCTTGGCGAAAGCAATGACCGACCCGGTGAAAGTGAACGCGCCGATCGCCGTGCCGATGCTCATTTCAATGAGCGCCTGCATGTGGATATGCCCCGGCTCGCCGATGCCGAAAGCAACCGGCGCATAAAGCGCTGCGGCCGCCACGAACACGGCGGCAAGGCCGACCAGCGAGTGGAAGGCAGCGACCAGCTGTGGCATGGCCGTCATCGGCACGCCGCGTGCGATAAACGCCCCGATGCCGCCGCCGATGGCCAGACCGCCGATGATCAGAACCCAGGCGAACGGATCGGTGGGGGCGGCAATGGCCAGCGTTGTCAAAACGGCAATGGTCATACCGACCATGCCCATGGTGTTGCCCCGACGCGCCGTAGTCGGCGACGACAGCCCGCGCAGCGCCAGAATGAACAGCGCCCCGGCGACCAGATAGGCCAGGGCCGCGATGTTTGCGGAAATCATGTGTCCTAGCCCTTCTTCTTGTACATCGCCAGCATGCGCTGGGTGACGAGGAAGCCCCCGAAGATATTCACCGATGCAAGGATCAGCGCGAAAAAGCCGAACCAGCGGGCCGGGCCGGGTTCACCGATCGATGCAACGCCAACGGCAAGCAGCGCCCCCACCACGATCACCGAGGAGATCGCGTTGGTCACCGCCATAAGGGGGGTATGAAGAGCCGGTGTGACCGACCAGACGACGTAGTAGCCCACGAAGATCGCCAGGACGAACACCGAGAGGAAAAAGAAAAAGGGATCGACGACACCGCCCATTATACGTCTCCATCCGTCTTTTTGACCGCAGGCTTTTTCGCTGCGGGCTTTTTGGCTGCTGTGCTTTTCGCTGCCGGTTTGCGCGCTGCAGCGGTTTTGGTGGCCAGCTTTTTGGTCGCCGGCGCCTTGGGTGCTGACGTGCTTGCGGGCGAGCTCTTTGCCGCCGCCGATTTTGCAGCAGGCTTGGCCACCGGCTTGTCTTCGGCCGGAACCGACACCGCACCCGCGGTCGCCACCTTGGCGGCCCGTCCCTTGCCCGAAGCCCCGGTCTTGGCCGGCGCCTTGGCCGTCGGCTTGCTCTCGGCCTTCGGTGCAGCCTTGGTAGCTGCGGTCTTGCCCGTGGCCGCCGTCTTGGCGGGCGCCTTGGCAGTCGCTTTGGCCGGAGCCCTCTTGTCGGCCGGCGCGGCATCGGCTGCCCCGGCAAAGTTCGGATGCACGACGGCGCCGTCGCGGGTCAGAAGCGTTGCCTTGACCAGCTCGTCCTCCCAATCGACCTTGAGGCCCTTGGCGTCCTTGTCGATCATGGTTTCAAGGAAGGCCAGAAGGTTCTTGGAATAGAGCTGGGAGGCCGTCGCAGCAATCTTGCCCTGCAGATTGAGCAGCCCGATGATCGTTACGTCCTTGTGCACGATCGTCTGTCCGGGAACCGTCAATTCGATATTGCCGCCCCGCTCGGCGGCGAGATCGACAAGCACCGAACCCGGCGCCATCGATTCAACCATTGCCTTGGTGATCAGTTTGGGTGCCGGACGCCCGGGGATCAGCGCCGTGGTGACGACGATGTCCTGTTTGGCGATATGCCCCGAAACCAGTTCAGCCTGCGCCGCCTGTTCGTCCTTGGTCAATTCCCGCGCATATCCGCCCGTGCCAGAAGCGTCTTTGAGCGCCTCGGTCATGATGAACTTGGCGCCCAGCGATTCGACCTGCTCGCCCGCTGCGGCGCGCACGTCGGTGGCCGAAACGGCCGCGCCGAGACGCTTTGCCGTGGCAATGGCCTGCAGCCCGGCAACGCCGGCCCCCATGACGAACACCTTGGCGGCGCGTACCGTGCCCGCCGCCGTCATCATCATCGGCAACGCCCGGTCATAAACCATCGAGGCTTCGATGACCGCCTGATACCCGGCAAGGTTGGCCTGGCTGGACAAGATGTCCATCACCTGGGCCCGCGTGATGCGCGGCATCAACTCCATGGCGAAGATCGAGACCCCTGCCTTGGCCAGCGCGGCCAGCGCCGCTTCATTGCCGAACGGGTCGGCAGTGGCCAGAACCAAAGCGCCCTTGGCGGCACCGGCAAGAGCCGATGCTTCGGGACGCCGGACTGCAAGGATCACATCGGCGCCCTTGACAGCCGCCGCAGCGCTCGCCTCGACCTTCGCCCCGGCATCGGTGTAAAACTGGTCGAGGATGCGCGATGCTTCCCCCGCCCCTTTTTCGACGCTCACGGTTGCGCCAAACCCGATGAGCTTGGCGATCGTCTCGGGCGTCGCTGCAACGCGGGGCTCTCCCCCCACGCGCTCGCGCATTACGGCAATTTTCATGAAACCCTACCTCATATGGCCGGCAGCAAGAATAGCCACTTCCCCCTGAGTCGGGAGATCTAGTGGACGAAGATCAGATACAGGATCACCAGTATTACTGCCGTGGAGATCACGCTCCACTTGGTGCCGGAAAGGAATGCCGCATACGTGCCCGTATGCTCCTCGAATTCCTTTTCCTTCTGCTTTTCGCTGATCGGCTTGTCTGAATAAGATGCGACCTGTTGTTCGGCCATCGCAGCTTTCCCCTGAATTTTTCGAGTCTGAATGGGCGCCCTTTAGGGCTGAGTTTGTTCCAGTTCGTCAATGAGTCTTTCGATCATGGACAGCCCCAGCGACCAGAATTGCGGATCGCGGGCATCCAGTCCGAATGGCGCTAGCAGTTCGGAATGATGCTTCGAGCCCCCGGCGCTCAACATGTCGAAATACTTTTCGGCAAATCCGTCACTGGACTTTTCATACTGTGCGTAGAGCGAGTTCACAAGGCAATCGCCGAATGCATAGGCATAGACATAGAACGGAGCGTGAATGAAATGCCCGATATAGCTCCAAAGGACTTCATAGCCGTCGTTGAGCCTGATTCCCGGTCCGAGGCTTTCGGTCGAGGTTTCCATCCAGAACGCTTCGATCTCCTCGGGCCGCAATTCCCCTTCGCGTCGTGCCAGATGGATCTTGCGCTCCAGCGTGTAAAACGAGATCTGCCGCACGACGGTATTGAGCATGTCCTCGATTTTGCTGGCGATCAGCGCAAACCGCTGCTTGGGATCGCTCGTCGCATCGAGAATGGCCCTGAAGGTCAGCATTTCGCCGAAAACGCTCGCCGTTTCCGCCAACGTGAGCGGCGTGGGCGCCATAAGCTCGCCCTGCCCCGCCGCCAGCCGCTGATGCACCCCGTGGCCCAACTCGTGGGCCAAGGTCATCACATCGCGGGTGCGGCCCATATAGTTGAGCATCAAGTAGGGGTGCGCCGTCGTCACCGTGGGATGCGCAAAAGCGCCCGGCGCCTTGTTGGGCTTGACCGCCGCATCGATCCACCCGCTGTCGAAAAACGGCTGCGCCACCTCCACCAGTTTTGGCGAGAACCGGCCATAGGCGTCGAGCACTGTGGTCTTTGCCGTTTCCCAGTCGAAAATCCTGTCGTCCGATGTCGGCAGCGGCGCATTGCGGTCCCAGGCGTCGAGCTTGTCCTTGCCGAACCATTTGGCCTTCATCTGGTAATAGCGGTGCGATAGGCGCGGATAGGCATCGCGCACGGCTTTTTCCAGCGCATCGACAACGTCGCGTTCAACCGAATTGGCAAGGTGACGGCTGTCGGCAACATCCTCATAGCCGCGCCAGCGGTCGGAAATTTCCTTGTCCTTGGCCATCACATTGGTGATGTGGGCAAAGAGCTTCTTGTTGGCCGAAAGCGTTGCGCTCAGCCCCTTGAACGCTGCCGCGCGCTTGTCTTCGTGTTTGTCGCTCAAGAGATTGAGCGTCTGCTCGAGCCCCAGCGTTTCGCCATCGATTTCGAATTTGAGCGAAGCCATGGTTTCGTCAAACAGCCGGTTCCAGGCGGCATGCCCGGTGACGTATTTGTCGTGGAACAGCTCTTCCACCCGGTCTTCGAGCTGATAGGGCCGCGACTTGCGCAATTCATCGAACCACGGCTTGTAGCGCGCCAGATCGGCGCTGTTTTCGAACGCCGCGTCGAGCACCCCGTCCTCGATCCGGTTGATCTCGAGCGTGAAAAACAGGATGCGGGTCGAAAGCCCGGTCATCTTGTCCTGCGTGTCGCCCAGAAATTTCACCCGGTCACCATCGCCGGTGTTCTGCGCATAATTGAGATAGGCGAAAGATCCGAGCCGTCCGAAAACCTCGTCGAGCTTTTCATAGCGCCTGACCGCATCGATCAACCCACCCGTTTTCGCAAGCCCGTCGAGCTTGCCCTTGAAATCGGCTTCGAAGGCTTTGGTTTCGGTATCGAGGAACGCCATGTCGGCCTTGAGTGCATCGGACTCGACACCGGGGTAGAGATCGCTCAAATCCCATTCCGGCAACTGGCCGAACTGGTTGTGGGTCGATTGCGGCTGGGACACAGACATTGGCAAGGCTCCGGCGATCCTGTTTTTGTGGCACCTTACAGAGCGCCCTGTAAGACAACAAGGCGGCATGGCCCCACGGTCCACCCTTAAAACCCTGTTAATCGATCCCGCCTAGCCTGACCCAAATCGGCACACTCTCGATTCGCGTGCGCCGGCGTTTGTAGGCTGGAGTTGCGTTGCATATGCACAAGGTTCTGATCGTCGACGATGATCCCATTCAATCTCGTCTGACCTCGGAAGTCGTCGCCAAGGCCGGGTTTACCGCACTGACAGCGGATTCGGGTGCAGCGGCCCTCGATCTGCTTCGCACAAAACCGGGTATCGGCGCCATGATCCTCGATATGGTCATGCCCGAAATGGACGGCATGGCGGTGCTCGAGGCGCTGCGGCGCGAGACCATCGCGATTCCCGTCATCGTCCAGACCGCCCAGACCTCGCTCGATACCGTCATTTCCGCCATGCGGCTGGGCGCCGTCGATTTCTTCGTAAAACCCGTCGCCCCCGAACGCATCACCATTTCCCTGCGCAATGCCCTCAAACTCGGAACGCTCGAATCCAGTCTCAAGGCCGAACGCGCCCGCCGCGAGGGCAGTTTTTCGTTTGCCCACATCATCACCAAAAGCGAGGCGATGACGCGCACCATGGCGCTGGGCAAGAAAGCTGCCGCCAGCACCATCCCCGTCCTGATCGAGGGCGAATCCGGAGTGGGCAAAGAGTTGCTCGCCCGCGCCATCCAGGGCTCGGGCGACCGGGCCGGCAAGCCGTTCATCACGGTCAATTGCGGCGCCATCCCCGCCAATCTTGTGGAATCGATTCTGTTCGGCCACGTCAAGGGCGCCTTTACCGGCGCCACCTCCGACGCACCGGGCAAATTCCGCGAAGCCCATAATGGTACGCTGTTTCTCGACGAAGTGGGCGAACTCCCCCTCGATACGCAGGTCAAGCTGTTGCGCGCCCTCCAGGAAGGTGAGATCGAGCCGGTCGGCGCCTCACGCCCCACAAAGGTCAACGTCCGGGTGATCTCGGCGACCAACAGGCGCCTGCTCAATCTGGCGCGGGACGGCGCGTTCCGCGAGGACCTCTTCTACCGCCTCAACGTCTTTCCCATCTACCTGCCGCCGCTGCGCGAGCGCCGCGATGACATCGCCGGTCTCGTCGATCATTTCATCGCCCGCTTCGCTGCCGAAGAGGGCCGCCGGGTCACCGCGATTTCCCCCCAGGCGCTCGATATGCTCCTCGCTTTCGATTGGCCGGGCAATATCCGCCAGCTCGAAAACGCCGTATTCCGCGCCGTCGTTCTGGCCGAACATCCTGTACTGTTGCCCGAGGATTTCCCGCAAATCCTCGCTGCTGAAAAGGGCCGCGACGCCGCGCACAGCGATCGCCCCGCAGGTTTCACACCGTTGGCGCCCGTCCATATCGACAACGCTCCGGCGATGCCGCGCCTACCCGATACAACGCCCATCGCCATCCCCGACCGGTTCCTCGATGCGGCCGGCAACGTGCTGCCATTGGCCGACATCGAAAAGGATCTGATCGCCTTTGCCATTGATCACAATGCCGGTCGCATGGCCCAGGTCGCCCGCCAATTAGGCATCGGGCGTTCGACCCTTTACCGCAAGCTCAAGGAATATGGGCTCGAAGGAGCAGCCGATGTTGCCTGAAAGCCGCAAAGACCTGATGAACCCGTTCACGAACCCGGCACGTTGCTTGCAGGCGACCGCAAACCCGCTAAACTTTCTCCGGTTCGCGCATAGGAAAGATTCGCCAGCAGGGCGGACGGATGCGCCGATGGCTTGGTGCGGCATGATGAAGACTTTGAACTCCGGGCTCAAAGCGCTCCTTGTGGGCGCCTTTGCGGGCATTTCACTTCTTGGTTTCAGCGCGACGGCCACCGCGTTCGAAACGGTGATGGTCGATGGCGTCCAGGCGACGCGCATCATGATCGCGCCGCCGCGCAACACGCTTGAGCAGACAATTCGCGACGGCCTGCGCGACGCCATGGCCCAAGCGCCCTCCGGCCGGGCTGCTGACGATGCGTCCCGGCTCTATTATTTCTACGGTGCCCGCCATTTCGAGCCGCTCTGGCTGACCGAAACCGACGACGGCATCGTTTTTTCCGGTGCTGCCAAGCAGATCCTGGCCGTCTTCGAGGATGCCTATCTTCAGGGCCTCGATCCGAACGATTACAGCATCGATATGGCCAAGCTCGACGCCGCCGCCGGCGATCCTGCGGCACTGGCTTCCCTCGAAGCCGAGTTTTCAGCGGCCATCCTCCATTATGCAAACGATGCTCATACCGGCCGGCTCGACCCGCGCTCGGTGTCGGGCTATATCGACCTCGCGTCCAAGAGCGTGGACGAGGCCGAACTGTTTTCGGCAGTGGCCGAGGCGTCCGACCCGGCGACTGTCCTTTTGAGCTATCACCCGAACCATCCCGAATTTATCGCCCTGCGCGACCTGCTGGCCAGCCACTACGCCGGTGAAATCGAGGACCTGCCTCCGATCGCCGATGGCAAGCTCATCAAACTCGGGATGGCAGACCCGCGCGTCCCCGCGCTGCGTGAGCGTCTCGGACTTGCGACCGCGCAAACCGCCCCCCTGGTTTACGATGCCGCGCTGGCCCAAGCGGTCGAAGCGTTCCAGACCACCATCGGCCTCAACCCCGACGGTGTGGTCGGCCCAGCGACCATTGCCGCCATCAACGGGGCAAACGGTGCCACCCGTGCCGATATCGTCGCCAACATGGAACGCTGGCGCTGGATGCCCGAGGATCTCGGCACGTTCAACGTCTTCGTCAACATTCCCGAATTCCGCCTCGACGTGAACCGGGAGGGCCGCTCGGTCTGGGACACGCGGATCATCGTGGGCACCGCCAAGAACCAGACGCCGCTGTTTTCCGACATGATCCGTCACGTCGTCACAAACCCGTATTGGAACGTGCCGTCCTCGATCCTGAGCGCCGAAATCTTCCCCCAAGTGGCGCGCAATCCCAACTATATCGCCAGCCAGAATATGGAACTGATCTATCAGGGCAACGCCATCGACCCCTGGATGGTGGACTGGTCGCGCGCCAGCCCGTCCATGTTCCGCGTGCGCCAGAAGCCAGGCACCTCCAACGCGCTGGGGCAGGTGAAATTCCTGTTCCCAAACTCCCACGACGTCTATCTGCACGACACCAATGCGCGATACCTGTTTGACCGCTCGATGCGGGCGCTCAGTCATGGGTGCGTGCGCGTTCAGGACCCGTTCGGTTTTGCCGAAGCCCTGCTCCAGCATGAGCCCAGCCTCACCGTCGCCTCGCTCGAAGGCACGCTGGGCGGCAGTGAGCGTTGGTTCAACATGGACCAGCAGGTCCCTGTCCATCTGGCCTATTTTACGTTGCGGATCGATCCCGACGGGACCGTCAAATCGTTCGCCGATCTTTATGGTCACAACGCCAAAGTCATTGAAATGCTTGGCCTCTGAGCCAATGCCATGGCCGGGACCGTTAAGGTCCCGGTAACGTTCCTGCCATGCTCGCGCCGCCTTTTTCGCCTAGCCTGCAAACCTGAGGGCAAAGCGCGGGCTGGCGTACACATCCCGTTAGCGTTAACAATCTCGCATGAGTTTGTTGTTAGAGTGCCGTCGAGTTTGACACAAAAACGGGCTAACCGGGCGTGACGCGTATTAGGGCTTTTCAACCAGTCGATAAGATGATGCGGGCGGTTCTGGCCCTGGCAATCGCATTGGCCAGCCTGTTGCCGTTCGCCTTTCCGGCCCAGGCCGCCAACGAGCGCGAAATCTATCTCTATTATACCCACACCAAGGAAACGATCCGCATCGTTTACAAGCGCGACGGACGGTTCATTCAGTCGGCGCTCCAGACGCTCAACGTATTCTTGCGCGATTGGCGCCGCAACGAGCCGGCCAACATGGACCCCGCGCTGTTCGATCTTTTGTGGGAAGTTTATCAGGAAACCCGCGCCACCCAGCCCATCCACATCGTTTCCGCCTATCGCTCGCCCCAGACCAACGCCATGCTGGCCGCCAATTCGTCCGGCGTTGCTGACAATTCCCAGCACATGAAGGGCAAGGCGATCGACTTTTTCATTCCCGGCGTTCCCATCTCTACGCTGCGAGCAGCCGGCATGCGCAAGCAGATCGGTGGCGTGGGATATTACCCCACCTCGGGCAGTCCGTTCGTCCACCTCGATACCGGTTCGGTGCGCGCCTGGCCACGCATGACCGAGGCCCAGCTTCGCGACCTGTTCCCCGATGGCCGCACCATGCACGTTCCCTCCAATGGACGCGTTCTGTCCCAGGAAGGCTATCAGCTGGCCCAGGCCGAATGGCAGCGCTGCCATCGCGTGCCCTGTAACGCCGGCAGCCCCATGACCGGAGGCGCCGTGCAGGTGGCCGACAGCGATCGTCCGCGTACACTCTGGGACATGATCACCGGCGGCGATGAGGATGCAGCACCCCAATCGGCCCCGCAGGCGGTGGCATCGGCTCCCGCGCCCGTTCAGGCGTCCGCCCCGGCCCAGGCTGCGGACCGTGACACGGCGCCCGTTCAGCTCGCCAGTATCGAACCCCCCGCCCCGCCGGTCCGCCCGGCTGATCTGATCGCGGGTACCATGGTCGCCGGTACGCCCGAACCGCAGACGATCCCCTTCCAGGTGATCGATGCCGCCGAAATGACCCGCCAGGTCGCCATGGCCGATACCGACGGCATCGAAGATGCCCCCTTGCCCCCCTCGATGTCGCGCGCCATGGCCGAATTGCGCGCCACAACCCCTTCGGCCTATGCGCCCTCGGGCGGCGGCTCGTTCGAGCTGGCCGATGTAGAGGAGGCACCGACTCCTCAACCGCGGCCGCAATTTACCCCCGCTATCGCAGCTTCGGTTGCGCCCGCCGCCCCGCTTCCGACAACCGAGCTTTCGATGCGCCCCAGCTTTGGCGACACCATCGAGGCTGCCTCTGTCGATCCGTCTTCCGAACTCGACGCCTTCGCCTCCCTGTTTGACGGTGTCGTCATGCCGGGCGCCGCTGAGGCCACAGAATCGAGCGAGCCGGACGCCGCGACGGCCAATGCCATGGCCAGCCTTGCTGTTGACGCCGGAACGCTTTATGCGCCTCAACTGGCAGCCAGCGACACGACACTGCTGGCCTCCGCAACCCTGTCGAGCAGCCAGTTCGCCTTCGAAGGCGCTCCCGATACCCCCACGACAGCGGGCGACGATGTAACACTCGCCACCGGTTTTGCCCGCACCGCCTCCCTGGGCCATTCGAGCTCAGAATTCACGCCGGGCCAAACCATCTGGGTTCATTACGACAGCCAGGCCAACTGACACAGTCTGGTCCTCTTTGGTTGCCAAAACGGCGCCGGCTGACTACATCAGGTCAGCATGGTGATGCCGTTCGAAGTCAGTCATAAGGCCAACTAAGTGTCCGATAAACCAGCAACCCCGCTGCTCGATACCATCGCTTCTCCTGCCGATCTCAAGGGATTGAAGCGCGAGCAACTGGCCGATCTTGCAAGCGAGCTTCGTGCCGAGGTGATCGATGCGGTTTCGGTCACCGGCGGCCATCTTGGCGCCGGTCTGGGCGTTGTCGAACTCACCGTGGCCCTGCACCATATTTTCGATACGCCCAACGACCGCATCGTTTTCGACGTCGGTCACCAGGCCTACCCGCACAAGGTTCTCACCGGCCGCCGCGACCGCATCCGTACCTTGCGCCAGAAAGACGGGCTCTCAGGCTTCACCAAGCGCGGCGAGAGCGAATACGACCCGTTCGGCGCCGGGCATTCGTCGACCTCGATTTCGGCCGGCCTGGGCATGGCCGTGGGCTCTGAACTCAAGGGCGAAAAGCGCAACGTGATTGCCGTAATCGGCGACGGCGCCATTTCGGCCGGCATGGCCTACGAAGCCATGAACAATGCCGGCGCCATGGACGCGCGCCTCATCGTCATTTTAAACGACAATGACATGTCCATCGCCCCCCCCACCGGCGCGATGAGCGCCTATCTCGCCAAACTGGTTTCCGGCCCCGCCTATCGTGGCCTGCGCGACGCCGCAAAACAGTTCGTCGATAGCGTGATGCCTCCCTTCATCAAGGACAAGGCCCGCAAGACCGAGGAATATGCACGGGGCTTCTGGACCGGCGGCACGCTGTTTGAAGAGCTGGGCTTTTATTATGTCGGGCCTATCGACGGCCACAACCTCGATCATTTGTTGCCCGTGCTGCGCAACGTCCGCGACGCCGAAACCGGCCCCATCCTGATCCATGTCGTCACCCAAAAAGGCAAGGGTTATGCCCCGGCCGAAGAATCGGCGGACAAATATCACGGCGTATCCAAATTCAACGTCATCACCGGCGCCCAGGCCAAGGCCCCATCCAACGCGCCGTCATACACCTCGGTCTTTGCCGAGAGCCTGATTGCCGAAGCGCAAAAGGACGAGGCGATCGTTGCGATCACCGCCGCCATGCCGGGCGGCACCGGCATCGACAAGTTTTCAAAACACTTCCCCGAGCGCAGCTTCGATGTCGGCATTGCCGAACAGCACGCGGTGACCTTCGCCGCCGGGCTGGCGACCGAGGGGCTCAAACCCTTCTGCACCATCTATTCGACCTTCCTGCAGCGCGCCTATGACCAGATTGTCCACGATGTGGCGATTCAGAAACTGCCGGTGCGCTTTCCTATCGACAGGGCGGGTTATGTCGGCGCCGATGGTCCCACCCATGCCGGCGCGTTCGACGTCGCCTATCTGGCCACCCTGCCCTCCATGGTGGTGATGGCCGCCGGGGATGAGGCCGAACTGCGCCATATGGTGGCGACCGCCGCAGCTTACGACGAAGGCCCCATCGCCTTCCGCTATCCGCGCGGCGAAGGGGTCGGCGTGGACATGCCCCAAACCGGCGTTCCGCTCACCATCGGCAAGGGCCGGGTGCTCAAGGAAGGCACGACCATCGCGCTGCTTTCATTTGGTACAAGGCTGGCCGAATGCATGGCCGCCGCCGAAACACTCGGCACATATGGCTTTTCGACCACCGTCGCCGACGCCCGCTTTGCCAAGCCGCTCGATGAGGAATTGCTTGCGCGCCTCGCCCGCGAACACGCGGTGCTGATCACCGTCGAGGAAGGCGCGATCGGTGGTTTCGGATCCCATGTCGCGACCCGGATGGCCCAGCTCGGCCTGCTCGACAATGGTTTGAAATTCCGCCCGCTCGTCATGCCTGATCGCTATATCGAACAGGCCGGCCAGGGCGATATGTATGCCCAGGCCGGGCTCGATCGCTCGGGCATCGTGGCAACGGCGCTCACTGCACTGGGTGATGAAATCAACGCGGCCCAGGTGCTCCGGGCCGCGGGTCGCGAGATCGTCTAGAGCGTGCCCGGCAAAAGCATGTCCTCGACGCGATCGGGGATGGAAACGGTTTTGCGGCTCGCAACACGCGACAAAACAAGGGCTTAGAGCCAAGGATTTGAGTCAATCAAATCCTGAA
>NZ_CAXAXY010000038.1:0-24395 GCF_963972885.1 uncultured Pelagibacterium sp.
CGGCCGCTGGGTCGTCGCCTCGCCGATCGCATCGAGCGCCGTCGCCGGCACGCCGCCGGGGCAACTCACCGTCACCAGATTGGCCATGGCCCGCGCCGCCTCGCGCAGATCGGCGGGAATTTCGGTTACGTCCGGCCCCAGCATCCACAGCCGTTCCTCGAGTTCGGGATCGATGGGCTGCGGCTCCTTGGAAACCACGCTGCACCCCTCCGGCGCGCCTTCCAGCGTCACCGAATCCTCTTCTGGAAACGTAAAGGCCGCATAATATTCCGGATCGCCAACCTCGATGTCGTAGATGCCCCCGACCGACTGCGGTTCGGCAAAATTCATCGAAAACGTCAGCGTCACCCGCCCGTCCTCATAGACCATGGACGGATCGCTCGCCCCGGCCACCGCCGCAGAACCGCCGGCGCCTTCGGGATCGCCGAACGTGTAATAGGAATAAAAATCGAGCCCCTCGATGTTTTCCTCGGCCAATGGCTGCAGTTCGGCGGGTGTGAGCACCCCGTCTCCATCCGCATCGAGCCCCTGAATGGCCCAGGCGGAAAAATATTCGTCGAACGTCCAGTGATGCCGCATACCGACAATCGCGCCGTCTTCGAACAGCACTTCGCCCGCCGCGTCGATCCACACATGGGGATGAGCCAGCGCCGGGCCGCCCCATCCAACCAGCGCGGCAAGGCAACCGGCGCCTATCGTTTTGAGAAAATTTCGGGCCATGGAATCAGGAATTGACCGGGTGGGTTTCGAACCATTCGACGAGAAAATCGATAAGCGCGCGCACCTTGCCCGACAAATGCCTGCGGTGCGGATAGACCGCCTGCAAAAATGGACGTTGCGGCAGATAGTCGGTCAGCACCGGCACCAGTTCCCCCTTGGCAATGGCCGAATCGGCAAGAAAGCTCGGCAGTAGCGCGAAACCGAGGCCCTTTTGTGCCGCAACCAGCGCACCGGCGGGAGAATTGACCCGAACCGGCCCATCCACATGAATGGCAATCGTGCGGCCTTCATCGACGAACTGCCAATTGGCCTGTCCGGTCATGTTGGTATCGATGATGCACGGCACGCCCTTGAGCGCCTCGGGTGTTTTGGGCACGCCATACGCCTTGATCACCTCCGGCGTCGCGCAGACCGAAACCGAAGTTTCCGCGATCTTGCGGGCGATCAGCGAGGTATCCGACATGCGCGAAATGCGCAGCGCCACATCGATTCCCTCTTCGACAAGATCGACCATGCGGTCTTCGAGCCGCAGATCGAGCGTTACGTCCGGATGGGCGCGGGTGAATTCGAACAGCGGTTCGAGCAGCGTCGATTCCCCGAAATTGCGCGGCGCCGACACCCGCAATATGCCGCGCGGCGCTGCTGTCTGCTCGGTGATCGTGGCATCCAGATCGTCCAGCTGCGAGAGGATTTCCCGCACCTCGCGATAATAGGCCTCGCCCGCCTCGGTCAGGCTCAGCTTACGCGTCGTGCGGTTCATCAGCCGCGCCCCGAGATAATCCTCGAGATCGGTGACATATTTGGAGAGCAGCGCCTTGGACCGGCCGTGAATGCGCGCCGCGGCCGAAAACCCTCCAGCATCGAACACCTGCACGAACGCCCTGATACGGGCCAGATCCTGGCTCATTAACGCTCCTTTGGCGAATCTCTGAGCCAAGAAAGGTCGAACCGGGCCACATCGTCAAGCAATTGTGCAAAACCTTCAAGGATGTGATCGGCCAGCGCGGCACCCTTTTGGGCACTCCCGGCACGCGCATCGCCAACCACGCCGAGCCGATTGAGGTCCGAACTCAACCACCCGAACCGGTGCCGCCCATAGGCTGAAAGATGGGTCATCCCCGCCTCGATCGTTTCGAGCGCCGATGAGAAGTTGGCGGCTTCGCCCATATCCACCGTGTGGGGGAGGTAATGGAGCATCAGCGCCGTCTCGATGGCTCCGCCATGGATGCCGTATTTCCGTTCATGCGCGTCAAAAAGCCCCTCGGGCATGCCGAACCGCATCCAGGCCGTGCCGACCGCCAGCATACCCAATTCGGCCCGCGCTTTAAGGATCACGTTTTCGACCACCGGCGTATTGCCCCCATGGCTCGAAACGATCACCAGCCGTTTCCCGCCTGCCTTGGCCCATTCCCCGGCAACACCGAACCACTCGGCAATCAGCTCGCCTTCGTCCCTGCTCTGCGTCCCATCGGCCCACATATGCTCGCGCGACGCCCCTATGCGCTGGATGGGCAGCACCACTGCGTCGATTGGACTGGAGAGATAGCGGGCCAGAGCGTTAAGGTGACCTTGGGCAATGTCGCAATCGGTCGAAACGGGAAGATGGGGGCCGTGCGCTTCGGTTGCGCCAACCGGCAGAATGGCGATAGTCCCATTGCCGACCGCCACATCGGCAAGCGCGTCGATGTCGTTTACGAAAGTCAGCGGCAAGGCGCATCCCCGAAAATTTGTAATATCGACCCTATAGCGCACCAGGAGCGCGGACAAGCAATGCGGCCCCTGATTAACTTTCCCGCCAAAGGCGATTCGACGCGAGCCCCGGTTTTGGCTAGATCAATATCCATGAGCAAATCCGCTGCCGGCTCGACCCTTTACCGTCTGATCGAAGCGGGCCATCTGGCCCGGCAGGCTCTGCTCGCCCCGCTCGCGGCGCGCGGGCTCGAAGCGGGCGACGATGCCATCCTGCTCGGTCTCGCCGATCCCGCCGGCACAACCACCGACGCGCTCGCCCGGTTCACCGGTCTGCCCGCTGATCAGCTCGACGCAAGACTGGCCCGCCTCGAAGGCCGCGACCTGCTGCTGCGCCTTGCCGTAGGCCCGGAAATGGAACCCGGCGCCCGCCTATCGCAACAGGGCCACGCCATGCGCCAGTCCATAGAGGACCACTGGGCCCACCTCGAGCAGACCCTTGCCGACGACCTCGGCGACAAACGCCACAAGCACCTGCGCAAGGCCCTCAAGCGCATCATCGAAGTGCTCAGGTTTTAGCGCAAGCGGGTCCGTCACAGGCCGGCGCTGGGGGCGGCTTTGGGGTGGGAAGTTGAAGGACTGCTATGGCGACCGAGCCAGGAAAACAGACCTTAGGGGATGTAGCTAAGCCGGATTACAAGGTCATCAATCTGCTCACTGCCGGCCAGGCGCAGGGGGGGTCGGGCGGCAGCGAAAAATGGGGTGCCGTGTCCTAGTACCTCTGGGTGGAGGTAAATCCGGTATTCATCGATCAGACCCAAATCGGTCAGGCGTTGCGCAAGCTTGGGTCCGCCAACTTCGATCTCTCCTTGCGCCTCAGCCTTCAACCGGCGCACTTCCGCTTCGAGGTCGGGACCGAGGATCGTGGCATTGCGCCCGACAGTTTGCAGCGTGCTAGACACCACCCATTTAGGCGCTTTGCGCCATGCTTTCGCAAAGGCATGATGATCGGCATCCCAGCCTGGTTGGTCTTGGTCCCAATAGCTCATGAGCCCATAAAGATGGCGGCCATAAAGGCTGCCGGCAAGGCTGTCCGTCTGGTCAACGAAGTGACGAAACAGCTTGGGACTAGGCGGCGTCATCCGATCATGGTCCACGTAGCCGTCCAGCGACTGGTTCATTCCAAAGAAAAGCTTGGCCATCTCGTGCCTCCCAATTGGCAGACATCGCGTCACGCCACGTTCAATTGTTACCGAAACTGTGGTAGCAGTCAGCCCAAGGCGAAAACCATCCCTATTTTGCAATCGGTTTTGAGTTCAATGAGAGTTCGACGCTCAGGATGCCCAATCAACCTCACCCTCGAAAACTTCGGTGATCGGTGGAGCCTTATCATTCTGCGTGATGCTATGTTTGGCGGTCGCCGCCGGAGCTTCCGATCATTTCTGAGCGAAAGTACGGAAGGCATTGCGTCCAACATTCTGTCCGACCGCTTGCAGCGTCTCACTACCAATGGAATGCTCACACGCGCTTCTGATCCCGGCCACAAGCAGAGAATTCTCTATAGCTTGACTGAAAGCGCGATCGAACTGGTGCCCCTGATGGCCTTCATGGGAAGCTGGGGGATAAGACACGCACTTCCTTCATTCGAGCTTTCACAACGGGCACGCGTTCTGGAGGAGGGTGGCCCTCAGCTTTGGGCAGAGTTCATGGCCGAGTTGCGGCACATCCATCTGGGTTCGCCTGCGCCTGAGTTTTCCGCTCTGGCGAAGATGCAGGCAGCATATGAGGCCGCGATTTCCGCTTAGAACAATAGTAGCGATCAGGGGGTCCGATGTCATGGTCGAATGCCCAAGACGTCGAAACCTGCCCGTTTGCTCTTAAGCGTATCGCTCCCCAACAATCACCCCCACGCAATCTTGGCCCCCCTTGCGTTTGCATCGCCCCAGCCCCGGTGCAACACTCGACTGCCAGCAAAGGAGAGCACCCATGTGCCGCAACATCAAGCCGCTGTTCAATTTCGAGCCGCCCGCCACAAGAAACGAGATGCACGACGCCGCGCTTCAGTTCGTGCGCAAGATTTCCGGCACCACCCGGCCGTCGAAGGTCAACGAAGCCGCCTTCCATGAAGCAGTCGAAGAGATCGAGAAATCCGTGCGCAAGCTGCTCGCTACCATGGACACCAACGCCCCGCCCAAAAACCGCGAGATCGTTGCCGCCAAGGCCCGCGAGCGGGCAAGCGAGCGCTATGCGCGCCCTGCCTGAACCGTATTGACCGCAGTCCTCACGCCTCGGCCCTGATCGCCCGCGCCTCGGCCAGCGTCATTTCAGTATGCACCTGCCATCCATCGCCGGTTTGCGGAAAATCGGTGCGAAAATGCCCGCCACGGCTCTCGGTGCGTTTGAGCGCCGCCGCCGCGACCAGTGTCGCCGACGTCACCATGTTGAGATAGGCGCGGGTGACTTCCAGCGCGGTGTTCTCAAGCTCCAAAAGCCCGCGCAGCGCCCGTTTAAGCCCGGCCGCATCGCGCTCCACCCCCACATCATTGCTCATGATGGCCCGCAGATCCTTGACCGCCCTGAGGTTGCGCAACACCTCCTCGGCCCGCGCGCCCTTTTCGGCATCCCAGGCGATGCCGGCAAAGTCGGGCAGCGGTCGCCGCTGCGGCTCCAGTCCCGAGATGTCCTCGGCAATCCGCGCACCATAAACGATCGCTTCGAGCAGCGAGTTCGACGCCAGCCGGTTTGCCCCGTGTAACCCCGTGCACGACGCCTCCCCGCACACCCAGAGCCCGGGAAGCGAAGACCGTCCATCCTCGTCCACCTTGACCCCGCCCATGTGATAATGGGCCGCCGGCGTCACCGGGATCGGCTCGGCAACCGGATCGATCCCCGCCATGCGGCAATAGTCGGCGACCGTGGGATAGGCCGTGAGAATTTTTTCCCCCAGCGCCGCCCGCGTATCGAGAAACACGTCCCGCCCTGCCTTGATCTGTCGGAAATTGGCCCGCGCCACGATATCGCGCGGCGCCAGTTCGGCATCGGGATGAATATCGGCCATGAACCGCTCGCCTAAATCGTTGACCAGGATCGCCCCCTCCCCCCGCAACGCCTCGGTCGCCAGCGGCGCCGGATCGCGCCCGGTCAAAATCGCTGTCGGGTGAAACTGCACGAATTCGGGATCGGCAATCACCGCTCCGGCCCGCGCCGCCATACCCATGGCGTGCCCCCGCACCGAGGGCGGGTTTGTGGTCACCGCATAGAGCCCGCCCAAACCGCCTGCCGCCAGAACCGTCGCCCGCGCCCGGATGAACACAGGTTCCACATAGCGATCCCCCAGCCGCCTGCAGAACACCCCGACGATCCGCCCGTCCGCATGGGCCAGATCGACGGCGGTAATCCCCTCGACGACCCGTATCGAGGGCGTGGCCCTCACCTTGGCGATGATCGCCTGCATGATGGCGTGCCCGGCGCGGTCCCCCGATACCCGCACCACCCGGTTGGCCGAATGGGCAGCTTCGCGCGATAAAATGAACTGCCCCAATCCATCGCGATCGAACGGGGTGCCCCAACGCGCCAGATCCTCGATCCGCGCCGCCGCCTCCCCGGTCACCGATTCGGCAACCCCGTGATCGACGATCCCCGCCCCTGCCATTTCGGTATCGGCTGCATGGGCCTGCGCGCTATCGCCCGCACCGACCGCCGCCGCCACCCCGCCCTGAGCCCAGGCCGATGACGCTCCAGAACCCAGCGGCATGGGCGAAAGCACGGTCACCGGCCGCGGCGCCAGCTTGAGCGCACAAAACAGCCCCGCCAGCCCCGCCCCCACAATCACCACGCCTTCGGCGTTAAAGACGTTGTCGAAAATGTCCAAGAAAATGCCCCCCCGAGAACCAGCGCTAGTTCTTCGGCCGCGAAAATTCGATCATCCGCTCGACCGCCGCCCGCGCCGGCTCCATCAGTTCCTCGGCAATCGTCACTTCCTCGGTGCCCGTGTGCAGGCTCCAGAGGATATTTTCGAGATTGATGCGCTTCATGTGCGGGCAGATGTTGCAGCCGCGCAGGAACGCGACACCCTCGGTTTCCGCCGCCACATTGTCGCTCATCGAACATTCGGTGACCATCACCACCTTGGCAGGCCGCTCGGTCTTGACCCAATCGATCATCCCCGACGTCGAGCCGGCAAAATCGACGGCATCGATCACCTCGGGCGGACATTCGGGATGGGCGATGATCTTGGCGCCCGGATAGGCGGCCCGCAATTCTGCGATATCGTCGGCGGTAAAGGTCTCGTGCACCTCGCACGCGCCTGCCCAGGTGACGATCTTCTTTTTCGTCTTTTTCGCCGTGTTCTGCGCCAGAAACTGGTCGGGGATCATCATCACCGTGTCGCCCTCGACCGCCTCGACGATTTCGAGCGCATTGGACGAGGTGCAGCAGACATCGGTCACAGCTTTCACCGCCGCCGATGAATTGACGTAGGTCACCACCGGCACGCCCGGATATTGCGCCCGCATGGCCAGGACATCCTCGGCCGTGATCGAAGAGGCCAGCGAGCATCCTGCCCGGCTGTCGGGGATCAGAACGCGCTTGGACGGGTTGAGCAGTTTGGAGGTCTCGGCCATGAAGTGCACGCCGCACTGCACGATGGTTTCGGCCTCGACCTTGGTCGCCTCGATGGCCAGTTGCAGGCTGTCGCCCACGATATCGGCGACACCGTAAAAGATCTGCGGCGTCTGGTAATTGTGCGCCAGGATCACGGCGTTTTTTTCGCGCTTGAGTTTATTGATCTGGAATATCAGCGGCGCATAGAACGGCCATTCGATCTCGGGGATCCGATCCTTGACCTTCTCGAAAACCGGACGCGTTTCGGTTTCAATCGCCTTGGAAAATTTCAGATCGAAATCGGCGGCCAGAACGGCCCGCGCCTCTTCGATCGGTGTCAGGGCGTTGATCTGCTGGATCATGTTCGGGCTCCCCCGCCTGCATCGACATGGCCGCAAGCGACCTGCGGCAGAAGCGTTTCCAGCAAAAGTCGGCGGCACTTTTGCGGTTCGGAAACGCGACAAAACAAATCCTGGATCATCCAGGCTCTTCAAGCCTGGATGACTTAGGGAGTTTTCGTTCCCAATTCAATAAAGCCCGTGCTAGAGCACGGAGAACCCATAGGACTTTAGTTGGAGATCGCCATGGCCCAGGACGCAGCAACGCTCAAATCCATCCTTTCGGCGGCGCCCGTGGTGCCGGTCATCATCCATGATGATGTCTCGAGCGCCCGCAATCTCGCCGAAGCGCTGGTGGCCGGCGGATTGCCCAACCTCGAAATCACCCTGCGCACACCCAATGCGCTCAAGGTCATCGAAGAAATGGCCAAGGTCAAAGGCGCAATCGTCGGCTCGGGCACCGTGCGCCGCAAAAAGGATATGAAAGCCTCCCGCGACGCCGGCTGCCAGTTCATGGTCTCGCCGGGCGCGCCGCTGGCGCTGCTCGAAGCGGCCGAGGATATCTCGATCCCTCTGCTACCCGGCATCGCCTCGCCCACCGAAGCCATGGCCGCCTCGCTGATGGGCTATAGCTATCTCAAATTCTTCCCCGCCGAAGCCATGGGTGGAACGCCCGTGCTCAAGGCCTTCGCTTCGCCCCTGCCCGACATCATGTTCTGCCCCACAGGCGGCATCGATATCGAAAATGCGAAAATCTATCTGGGCCTTTCCAACGTCATCTGCGTTGGCGGCTCCTGGGTCGTTCCCGCCGATGCCATCGCCGCCGGCGATTTCGACAGGATCGAGGCGCTTGCCCGCGAAGCGGCCAGCCTCGCCCAATAGATGAAACGGCCCATTCCCGCTTCCGGCCTGGGCCATCTGCGGATCGTGCTCGATGAAAACTTCTACATCGGCCCCGGCCGGGCCGACCTGCTCGAGGGAATCGAAAAAACCGGCTCGATCAGCGCCGCCGGCAAGGCCATGTCCATGAGCTACAAGCGCGCCTGGACCCTGGTTCAAGCGCTCAACGATGGGGCGGGCACCCCGTTGGTCGAAACCACCCGCGGTGGCAAGGCGCAGGGCGGCGCCCATCTCACCGAAGCGGGCCGCGAACTCCTTTTCCGCTACCGCGCCATCGAACAAAAGACCCGGGCCGCTATCGAACCCGACGTCGAGGCCCTGCGCACCCTCGTCCGACGCACGCCCCCAAAACCCTAGCCATTGCCTTTCACACCCGCTTCATGCCAGAAATCGATATGTCTGGATAAACATATCGAGGGTCACTTTTGCTTCGCCTTCCCATCGCCACGCTTGCGATCCTCGCTGCATCGGGGCCTGCCTCGGCGCAAGACGCCCGGATCGCCGTCGCCGCCAATTTCACCGCTACAGCCCAAAAACTCGGCGCCGCTTTCACGGCTGAAACCGGCAGCGAAATCGCCTTTTCCTTCGGTTCCACCGGCCAGCTCTACGCCCAGATCACCCAAGGTGCCCCCTTCGACGCGTTCCTCTCGGCCGACGCCGCCACGCCCGCGCGCCTTCTTGACGAAGGCTTGGCCACAGAGGGCAGCGGTTTCACCTACGCGGTGGGCAAGCTGGTCCTGTTTTCCACCCTCCCCGATCTGGTCACCGGCCCGCAAAGCCTGAAGGGAAATTTCACCCACCTCGCCATCGCCGAACCCGCCGCCGCCCCTTATGGCGCTGCCGCAATGGAAGTGCTCGAGGCTCTAAATCTCACAGAAGCGCTCGCCGGCAAGCTGGTCATCGGCCAGAATATTTCCCAAACCTACCAGTTCGTCGACACCGCAAATGCTGAACTTGGCTTCGTCGCGCTCTCCCAGGTCGCCGGGCGCACCGATGGGTCACGCTGGGTGGTCGAAGACCTTCACACCCCCATCACTCAGGACGCCGTGCTGCTCGACGCCGACAACCAGCCCGCTATCGCATTCCTCGATTTTCTTGTCACCGACCCCGCCCGAACCATCATCCGATCCGATGGCTACGGGACGATCGAGCAATGACACTGTTCTGGGAAATCTGGCCGGCCATCCGGCTCACCCTCTCGCTGGCCTTCGTCACCACCCTCATCCTCGTGGTCATCGGCACGCCCCTCGCCTGGTGGCTGGCCCGCTCGAAATCGCGCTGGACGATCATCGTCAACGCGCTGATCGCCTTGCCGCTCGTTCTGCCGCCAACCGTTCTGGGCTTTTATATGCTCATCCTTTTGGGCACCGCCGGTCCGGGCGGCTGGCTGGCCCCGCTCTGGGGCGGGCGCAGCCTCGCCTTCACCTTCCCGGGCCTGGTCATCGGCTCGGTGCTCTATTCGCTGCCCTTCGTCGTCCAGCCGCTGCGCAACAGCTTTGCCGCCATCGGCCCCGGCCCGCTCGAAGCGGCTTACTCCCTCGGCCTCGACTTTCGAAAGGCCTTTGCTCTGGTCATCCTGCCCCTTGCCCGCCCCGGTTATCTCACCGCAGCCGTGCTCGGCTTTTCCCATACGGTGGGCGAATTCGGCGTGGTGATGATGATCGGCGGCAACATTCCAGGCCAGACCAAGGTGCTCTCCATCGCCATTTTCGATTACGTCGAACAGCTCCGCTGGACCGAAGCGCACATAATCGCCTTCGCCATGCTGGTCTTTGCCTTCGTGGCGCTGGCCCTGACCATGAGCGTCGACCGAGCGGTGTCCCGCATCCAGCCTTAGAGCGTTTCCAGGATAAGTGGAAACCACTTATCCGGTTCGGAAGCGCGACAAAACAAAGACTTAAATAGTTGCACGGTTTCCGTGAAACGGCGCAACGAGCTTAAGCCGGTTTTGGCCCCTCTGCGGTTTCCGTGCTGTCCGGCGCCCCCGCGTAAAAGGCCGAAAGCCGTTTGTAGGGCCGCGAATTGAGCGCCAGAATGGTCACCAGCACCCCGATCAGCCCCGCCACCGTGAACACAAGCGCAATGCCGCGATCAGGCCCGGTGCCGAACCAGCCGCCAATCGTTTGCGCGCCCTGTCCGTCGGTCATGAACGGGATCACCACGAACTGGGTATAGGGCCCGATCAGGAACGCCGTCAGCGGCGAGGCCGCCTGTTCGACCGATTGGGCAAACCCGAACACCCGCCCCTGCCGCTCCAGCGGAACCACCTTTTGCAGCGTTGTGTGTTCGGCCGCCTCGGCATAGGGCGCCATGAACATCCACACGAAACACCCCGCCGTCAGAAGCCAGATCGAGGATTGCAGCGTGAAAACGCAGCACACCGACCATGTGATAAGGTTGACCAGCAGCAGCGTGCGCAGAGGATTTTTGCCCAGCCCGGTGCGCGAAATCACGATCCCCGAAACGATGAACGCCGTCGAGAGCACCCCGAACAGCAGCCCCCAGACCTCGACCGAAACCAGCGAAAGCCCATAGGCATCGAGCAGCGCCATGAAGATGCCGCCGAGGAAATTGTTGAAGGTGGCGAAAAAGATCAGGGCAAACAGCCCCGGCACCGCCGCGATGATCGCTATCGTGCCAGCGATATCCACTGTGCGCGGCGGCTGGATTTCCCCCTCGACCGGCACCGGGCGGCCTTCATTGACCCGCAGAAATCCCAGATGAACGAACGCCAGTATCGTGGACGCCAGCGCCAGGATAAGCACCAGCCACATCCCGCCCCAGGCAACAAGGAACCCCGAGATCACCGAAGTGGTCAAAAACCCGATGCCCGTCACCATCCCCACCAGCCCGTTTGCCTTGTCGCGCTCGTCCTCGGCGATCATGATGGTCACCAGCGTCGGCAGCGCAATCGAGCGGATATTGCCCGCGATCACGCCGAGCATGACCAGCAGGACGAACACCCACAGATAGGGGCCGAACGGATCGGTGAACGCGCCCGCTGGTTCGGCCAGCAGCATCACCAGCGCCGCGACATAAAAAAGAAACGAGACAAGGCTCGATCCCATCATCGCTATGCGCTTGGAATTGTGGTCGACGATCGAGCCCAGCCAGAACCCGAAAGCCGCCGTGAACACCAGATAGATCCCGGCGATCATGCCGGTCGCAAACACCGACTGGGTCTCGATGAAGATCCAGAAGGTGATCGCGAACCACACCGTAAAGTTCGTGATATTGGCAACCAGATTGTTGCCCAAAATCTGATGAAATGGGGTCATGGCCGTGTCCGGATCGTTCGAGGTGCGACATTACGTCCGGCGGCACCCATCGGCAATCACCAAACGCTTGACCCCAAGGACGCTGCGCCTCACCCCGTCCCGACAGCATTATCTTAAATGGATGTCGATCGTAGGTTGTGTGGAGAGTTGGGTCAGGCCACCATCACCCGAATCTCCAAGCAACCTAACGCTCACCCACGATGTCGCGGACACCATCCTCGACGGTTGGAGCGGTGCTGCCGCATTCGAACCCGTCGATCAACTCGTCGGCCAGTCGCCGCGCCCGCTCGTTGGCGCCTTCCGTAGCGGCGACATAGGCCATTGCGCACGCCCCGCCGCCGTCGGGCTGCCCCACCTTGGAGACCACAAGAAGCTGCCGCGTCCAGTCGCCCATCGCGTCGGCGATGAACCAGCGCTGGATCGCCGCGACGGGCCGCTCGGTGTTCCGGTCGATCCGCACCCGCCATTCCACGGTGTCATGGGCGTAATTGAACGGCGCGAACGTCGCCATGCCGGACTCCGTGGCAAAGCCGTATGTAACGCTGTCCCTCCCGTCCGAAGAGCGCAGAACGAACGGATATCCCGCATGCCCCGTGCACACGAAATCGGCCCACTCGCCTTCATTGTCGGGCGCGCGGTCGATCAGGTTGCAGTCGGCATCGAGGTCGTATTGCGTATATTCGCTGATCGCCTGGCCCATGACGGGCGTGGCACCGAGCGAGACCAGAGCGAGAGCGGCCAGCAGCTTTTTCATGGCAATGGGTCCTTGTGGAATTTCGGGGTCAAACCTGTTGCAACAATCGGGCGGCAATATGCCGTTCAGGCGCTTTTCAATACAGCCTCGACCTCGGCCCGGCTCGGCGGATGACACCCCACAAATCCGCAATTGAGCCCCGCCGTCACCGCCCCGAACGCCAGCACCTCGCCAAGCGCCTCTCCATCGAGCGCCCCAAGCCGCCCCACGGCCAACCCGTCGCGGTCGGCAAGTGCCGCAAGCACCCCGGCCATCAGACTGTCGCCTGCCCCAACCGTATCCCCGAACACCGCCGGCCGATGGATCGGCGCTTTCGCCTCGGCCGATGCCGTAAAGGCCCGCGAGCCCTCCTCGCCCATCGTCACCACCACCAGTTCCACATTGGGCCGGGCCAGCAAACTTTTTACGTGCGCCTCGATGCTCATCGACCCATCGAGCGCCGCAAGATCCTCGTCGGAGACCTTGACGATATGGGCAAGATCGAGAAACGCGCCGAGCCGTTCCTTGTACCCGACAAAATCGGAAATCAGCGACGGGCGCACATTGGGATCGATTGAAAGAACCGCGCCGCGCGCCGCCACCTCCCCGACCACATCGAGCCAGATTTGCGCATCCTCTGCCTCGATCGGCAAGAACCCCCCGATCTGGAACACATCGATCGTCTCGGGCAGCGCCGCCATCAGTTTCTCGCGCGAGATATCGCGCTCGGCGGTACCCTTGCGATAAAACGCATAGGCTGGCAGCCCTTTGGCATTGCGCGTCACCACCGCCAGCGTCGTATTGCAGTCGGACCGCTCGGAAATCAGCGGCACGACCCCGGCATCATTGAGCGGCCCCATCAGCAGATCGCCGAACGTGTCCTTGGAGATCGGGCATAAAAACCCCGATTTCTGGCCCAGCTTGGCCAGCGCAATGGCGCAATTGTAGGGCGACCCGCCCTCATGGGCGCTCATTTCCATCGCCGCGCCCGCCTCATGCGGTCTGGCGACAAGATCGATAAGGCTTTCCCCTGCAACCACGAACATCGCGTCCTCCCCGTCTCAAGGCCCGGCCTGTTTACAGAACCTCTGGGCATCCGCCAAGATCATGAGCAGATGTTTACGCACCGAACGGCGCACACAGCGATACCCGCGACCGCGCCTGCAACCTTTGCCGGGCCGGGGCATTGTGCCCCTGATACTTTTTCCATTTTTAGCACGAGGAATTGTCATGGACGTCGTCGACGTACGGATCGATCCGTTTCCCAGCCAGCGCGAACTCTCCGATCTCTGGCGGGCCACGTGGGAGATCGATGGAGTTTCCGATTTCCAGTCCATTCTCACCCGCAGCCTCACCCATGTCGGCGCCTATCTTGGAGACCGCATCATCGGTTTTACCAACATGGCCTGGGATGGCGGCATTCACGGGTTTCTGGTCGATGCCTGCGTACACCCCGATTTCCGTGACCACGGGATCGGCCAGTCCATGGTCGAAGCGGCCCTCAAGGTCGCCCGCAAGCGCGGATTGCAGAAAGTCCATGTGGACTTCGAGCCCCATCTGCGCGATTTCTACCTCTCCTGCGGCTTCAAGCCCACCGACGCCGGGGTTTTGACCATCGACTAAGGACGACGCAACAATGGCCGAAAACCATGAACAACGGCTCATCGCCCTCGAAGAGCGTCTGGCCCATCAGGACCAGACCATCGAGGAGCTAAGCGCCGTCATCACCGGCCAGTGGCGCGAAATCGACAGGCTCAAGCGCCAGCTCGCCATGATCGACGACCAGATCGCCGCCGTCGAACAGCTTGCCCGCACCGGCAAGGCCGAGCCCCCGCCGCCCCATTATTGATCAGCTGCACCAGCTTTGGCGCGCGCCACCCCAGCGGCGCGCCAGCCCCTCGGCGACCAGCATCATGCCCAGCGATTGCCCGTCGCGTTCGAGCACTCGCAGCTTGCGCCCGTACATGTCGGCGTCGCGATGATCCCAGAGCGTCATGGTGAACCCGCCCCCATTGACCAGTTCGAGCATCCGAAGCGTCGCCCGGTCGCCAAGCGCCTTTTCCTCGGCGCAGCCGTAATCGCGCACTTCGGGCGTATCGATATCGGCAATCCGCACCGATTGCCCCTCGATCCGGATCGTATCCCCATCGATCACGCAGGTCCCCCCGCTCCCCGCGCACAGCGAGAAATGGTGCACGACCGTCTCGTAGCCTGAAGCCGCCTCCGGCACCTCGAACCCGGGAACCTCGACATAGCCCCGCTCGATCGCCACCCAGCCCAGTGCCGCCACCGCGATCAGCGCAACCAGCGGCTCGAGCACCATCGGCACCCGCCGCCGCGGCTGCGCCGTAAACCGCGCCCGCCCGAAATTCGCTCTCACCCGCATCGCCGAATCGTCTCCACGCCCTTTACGGCAGACGATAGCCAACAGGTTCTAACGGGCCGTAAGCGCCAAGCTGGGCGATCTACCGTTAGGACTTACACGGCAAGGCAGAGATATTTGATGTTGAGATAATCCTCGATCCCGTATTTGGAGCCTTCCCGGCCGAACCCCGACTGTTTGACCCCGCCGAACGGCGCCACCTCGGTCGAAATCATCCCCGTATTGATCCCCACGATCCCGTATTCCAGCGCCTCGGCGACGCGGGTCACTCGCGATATGTCCTTGCCATAGAAATAGGCCGCCAGCCCGAATTCGGTGGCATTGGCCAACTCGATCGCCTCATCGACGGTTTCGAACTTGAACACCGGCGCCACCGGGCCAAAAATCTCCTCGCGCGCCAGCCGCATCTCGCTGGTCGCTCCAACCAGAAGCGTGGGCGGATAAAAGGTCCGCTCCCCGGTCGCAGCCCCGCCCATGACCACATCGGCACCCTTTTCCCTCGCGTCGCCCACAAGCTCTTCGACCTTGCCCACCGCCTTGTCGGTGATCAGCGGGCCCAACTCGACCCCATCGTCCATGCCATTGCCAAGCTTGAGCTCGGCCATCTTGTCTTTGAGCCGCGCCACGAACGCATCATGGATACCCGCCTGCACATAGACCCGGTTGGCGCAAACGCAGGTCTGCCCCGCATTGCGGAATTTCGATGCCATGGCCCCCGCGACCGCTGCATCGACATCGGCGTCATCGAACACGATGAACGGTGCGTTCCCGCCCAGTTCCATGCTCATGCGCTTGATCCCGTCCGCGCATTGCCGCATCAGGATCTTTCCCACATTGGTCGAGCCGGTAAAGGATATCTTGGCGACCTTGGGATTGGCGCACAATTCCTGCCCGATGGCCGCCGAGTCCGTGCCCGGCACGATGTTGAGCACCCCGGCCGGAAATCCCGCCCATTCCATCAGCCGTGCAATCGCCAGCGCCGAAAGCGGAGTTTCCGACGCGGGCTTGGAGACCACAGTGCATCCCGCCGCCAGGGCCGGCGCCAGTTTCCTCGCCAGCATCGCGTTGGGGAAATTCCAGGGCGTAATGACCCCCACCACCCCCACCGGCTGCTTGATGACGCTGATTCTGGTGTTGGCGGTGTGCCCGGGGATCGTATCGCCATAGACGCGCCGCGCCTCCTCGGCGAACCATTCGATAAAGCTGGCGCCGTAAAGAATTTCCCCGCGCGCTTCCTTCCAGGGCTTGCCCATTTCCAGCGTCAGGATGGTGGCCAGGTCGTCGGCGTTTTCCACCATCAGCCGATGCAGGCTTTTGAGCAGATCGGCCCGCTCCTTTGCCGATTTTGCCGCCCAGCCCGGCTGTGCCGCATGGGCGGCATCGATCGCCTCGCGCGTTGCATGGGTCGAAAGGTCGGGAATCTGCGCCAGCACCTCACCGGTTGCCGGATTGGCAACCCGAAACACCTTCCCCCGCGAGGAGACCGTGTTCCACTTGCCGTTGATAAAGCCGCCGGCTGCAATCAGCCGCGGTTCCTTGAGCCGATCGGTGAGCGCGGATGTCAGGGTCATCGGGAGCCTCCTTAAAAGAGCGTTTCCAGGATACGTGCAGTCCACTTGTCCGGTCCGCAAACGCGACAGAACCAGGACCGGGATCATTGCGCCGCTTCCAGGAAACGGTGAAATGATCCTGAGTGTTTTTGCGATTGAACGCCTCAAATTGCCCAATGGCAACAGCAACGCAATGGTTGCGGTTTCGCTAGTCAGGTTCGACAAAACTGTTATAATTACGAGCAATGCCGATTTGACGACGGGCCGAATGGATACCGCCGAAACGACCTATTCCTTTCTTTCCAGTTCGGCTGAAATGCCGCGTGGGTCCATGGCCGCCAGAGTGGCCGCGCAATTGCGCAACGCCATCATCGAACTCCGCCTGCCCCCCGGCACCATGCTCGACAAAGCTCAGATCTGTGCCCGGCTCGGCGTCTCGCGTTCCCCGGTGGCCGAAGCCTTTGCACGACTGGAATCCGAAGGACTGCTCGATATCCTTCCCCAACGCGGCACCGTGGTGTCCTTCCTCTCGCTCGGCGCCATCAAGGAATACATCTTCATCCGCAAGGCCCTCGAGGGCGAGGCGGTTCGCACGCTCGCCTCCCACCGCCCACCCGGTCTCATCGAGCGGCTGGAAGCCAATGTTCAGGCCCAGCGCGAAAGCGCCCGCAACGAGGACCGGCAGACCTTCCATCGTCTCGATTTGGAATTTCACGATGAGCTGTTGGGTGCGCTGGACTACAGGCGCATGAAGGCTGTCGTCGATACCGCCCGCAACAATCTCGATCGGGCCCGGCAGATGACCAACACCATCCGCCGCATCGCCGTCGGCATCGAAGAACACGCCAATATCGCCGCCGAGATAAAGGCCGGAAAAGGCGACCGGGCAGCCCGCGCCATGCATGTTCATCTCGATGGCATGATCAGCGAAACCGAAGCCCTGGCCGACCGTCATCCCGAACTTTTCGTCTCCCGCGCCGCCAGTCGCGGCCCCGCCCCATCCGGCGTTATTCGCGATTTGGCAACAATCCGTCGCGTTCCGTCCACTTAATCGGAACGCGTCCCGGGGTTATCTTGATGGCAACAAACGGCCACGGAGATAATGCCATGCTCGACACCGGACCCAGCGTCGCAACGCCGCTTCTGGTTCCCACCCGGACCCGTCTGGGACAGATCCATATTGCCGTCACCGACCCCGAGCGCGCCCTGTCCATCTGGCGCGATGTTGTCGGACTGACCCTGATAAACCGGACACCCGACCGGCTCGAACTGGGCGCTGGCGGCAAGGTGCTTGTTGTGCTCGAAACCGGCGCCGACGGGCCGGTCGTCCCCCATACCGTCGGGCTCTACCACGTCGCCATTCACGTTCCCACGCGCCGCGATTTCGCCCGCATGCTCAACCGTGCCATCACCGCCCGCATTCGCATCTCCCCCACCGACCATCTGGTCTCCGAGGCGCTTTACCTGTGGGATTTCGACGGCAACGGCATCGAAATCACCTTCGAAACCCCATGGCGCGGAAAATTCGTCGAACATGACGAACTGATGGCCGTAACCCCGGACGGCAAAACCCATTCGGGCCGCGAGCCCATCGACGTGCCCGGCCTTATGGCCGAACTCGACGGCGACGAAACCCCGTTCGCCCCCATGCCCGAGGGCACCCGCATCGGACACGTCCACGTCCATGTGGACGATCTCGATACCGCCATGGGCTTTTACCGCGACCAGATCGGCTTTGCCGGCCAGCTTCTCTCGCGCCGTTACGGCATGGGCGACGTCAATCTCGATTATGCTCCCCACATTCTGGCCTTCAACATCTGGGCCGGCCGCAATCCCGCAATGCCCCCCGTCGGCGCATCGGGCCTGCGCTGGTTCGAAATCGTCGTCCCCGACGCAAAAACCCTCTCGGAAATTCGCGACCGCCTCATCACCGCCGGATCGGACGTCGAGGACATCGAAACCGGCATCGAAACCCGCGACCCCGCCGGCAACCGCCTGCGTGTTCTACTCGCTTAGGCCGTGTGGTGGAGAGTTAGGTCAGGGTGAGCCGAAAATGGTAGTCTTTGAGAACCGGAGCGGAGCGTGCTTTCGGGTACGTGAGCACCGGAAGCGCAAAAGACTGCCATTTGCAGGCCGCCCTCACCGAACTCAGCGGCGCGCGATGAGGTCGATCTCGACAAGCGCCCCAACCGCCAGCCCGGTCACCCCGATTGTCGTCCGGGCCGGTAGTTTTCCGGGCTCGAAATATGATTGATAGGTCGCATTCATCTCGGCGTAGTCGCGCTCGAAGGCGGTGAGATAAATCCGCGCCATCGTGATGTTTTCAAGCGACAACCCGATCCCGCCCAGCACGATTGCCAGATTGTCCATCACCCGCCGCGTCTGCGCCACGATGCCCTCGGGCAGCGGCGCATCGGGGGCGTCGGGATCGGTGGGCATCTGTCCGGTGACAAACACCCAGCCATCGGCCTCGACGGCATGGGAAAACGGGGCGACCGGACGCGGGCCGCGCTCGATCATGTGATGGATGGGCAGGCTCATGGGAACTCCTTGATATCGGGCAAGAGAGTGCAAAGCCTTGCTCTTGCCGTCAACCGGAACCATCTCTTGTGCGTTACGCTCACACCGAAGCGCTTGTAAGGAACACGCCATGGCCATCGATCTCGACATCCACCACACAGTGAACGGCGACCATGGACGCTATTGGGCCGACCTTGACGGGGGCGCGCAGGCCGAAATGACCTATCTGCGCCGACCGGACCGCTCGATCATCATCACCCACACCGGCGTTCCGCGCGCCTTCGAGGGCCGCAGCATTGCCCTGCAACTGGTCAAGCGCGCCGTTGCCGATGCGCGTGAGGGCAATTTCAAGATCGTCCCGCAATGTCCCTATGTGGCCGTGCAGTTCCGCCGCCATCCCGATTGGGACGACCTGCTGGTCTAGACGGCCTCGCTGTCGATCGCCTGCGCGACCGTTCGGTCATCGGTCGCATCGTCGTCGGCGTCCTGGCCCATGGCCATCTCGCGCTCGAACAGCACCACCCGGTCGCGGCCCTCTTCCTTGGCCCTGTAGAGCGCCGCATCGGCCATTTCGGTGGCAAGCTCGAGGCTGTCCTCGACCAGCACGAGCACCGCGCCGATACTGATGGTCACCGCCAGTCGCTCTCCGTCCGAGAGAACCACCGGCATTTGGCGCATCATGTCGGTGAGCGCGTTGGCGATCTGGGACAACCCCTGTGGCGAGCAGTCGCGCACCAGAACGATGAACTCGTCTCCGCCCCACCGCGCACAGACATCCACGCGCCGCAGTGACGCTTTGAGGCGCCGGGCCACCTCGATCACCACCTGGTCGCCCGCCGAATGGCCCGCGGTATCGTTGACGGCCTTGAAGTTGTCGACGTCGATCAGCATCAGCCCGTTGATCCGGCTGGCATCGTCCTCCCGGCGACGATTGACGATGAACTTTTCCTCGAACCCGCGCCGATTGTCGATCTTGGTCAACGCGTCGAGATTGACCAGTGACTGGAGCTGCTCGGTGCGCTCGCGCACCTGGCTCTCAAGGCTCAGCCGCGCATCGGTAATCGTATCGGACATTTCGATCAGCGTGCGCGACAGCCTGCCGATTTCGTCGGCGCTGCGATCGGGCTCCATCACCGCCCGCCTGCCCTCGCGCAGGGCGACAAGCCCGCCCTCCACCTTTGCGAGCCGGTCGAGCACCGCGATGCGGAAAATCCAGCTCAGCGCCAGCCCCACCGCCAAAAGGATCGCGATGGCGGCCAACCCGACGGGCAAAAAGATTTGCCGGTCAATGATGGCATCGAGGTCCATCACCGTGATGTTGTACCAACCGATGTGATCGAGATAGCCCACCCCGACCAGCTTGGGCATGCCCCCCATGGTCAGCGTCGCAGTGCGAATCTGGTTGGGGGCCTCCATCGCCCCGTTCATCATGGCCCGCAACAGCGCCATGTCTTCAAGGGTATCGACAAGTGAAAACACTGTCGTCTTTTCGGCGATGTCCTTGGTGATCGAGCGGAAATCGACGAGCGAAGCATCCCGGTGTGCCTGCACCGCGCCGCCTTGATCGACAAAGATCGAATCGACGCCCGGCTGGGGCAAATCGACCACCTCGCGGATGAAATCGGTCAGATCGAGCCCGGTGCCCACCATGCCCAGAACTTCCCCGCCCCTGTTGACCAGGCAGTTGATCCAGACCTTGGTGAGCCTGAGCCCCTCGTCGACATTGACGTTGAGATGACACCCCTCGCGCCGCTCCCGCGTCGCGTAATACCAGGCATCGCGCTGCAGGGACGGCTCCAGAGTGTAGCTGTAGGGATCCGCGCCAAAACTGTTCTGGGCGTCGTTGAAATAGTAATTGCCCGAAGCGTTGACGACCAGGAAAACGCTCTGGTCCGTAAACGATCTCCGGTAGTGCTCCATTTCGGCCAGCCCGCGCGCCATGCGCTCGGGGTTCTGTTCGTCGGCGAACCAGTCGACCATGACCGGAGAACGGCTGAGTGCCTCGGCCAGCGAAATTTCCCGGCTCAGCGCCGCCATGCCGCGATAGCGGTCATACTGGACCTGCCGTTCGGCGATCATGGTGCCAAATTGGAGCGTCAGGGAGTCGATGATGCGGTTGATGGCAAACCAGCCGGCAAGGCCCACAAGCACAAGCGCAGCAAGCACGAGCCAAAGGACCCGTGTGCGCAAACTCGGTCCGGCCAGTCGTCCAATCAGCGATTTCATCATCGCCCGCTTTGCCCCCAACAGCGCCGGCGCACTCATGCGCCGGCACCACAAAACCGTATCGGGCCAGTGGTTTACGCTCTGTTACCCATGATTGAAGTCCGCGAGAAATTCCGCGGTGGCCGCCAGTTCGGCCTGCACGATTTCGTGACCGCCCTCATGCCAGGCGATCTTCGTCGCCGCTCCCTGGGCGCCGAACCAGTCGGCCAGCGCCTGGGTGAGCGGTGCCGGGCAGATCGGGTCTCGCCGCCCCGCCGTAATCAGCACGTCCCGCTCTGCAAGCCCGTGCACCGGCTCGGGAGTCCAGGGGATCAGCGGGTGCATGAGCACGCTCGCATCAATCAGTTCGGGATGGGCCATCATCACCGAGGCCAAAATATTGGCGCCATTGGAATAGCCGAGCCCGATCAGCGGGCCATCCGACTTCAGCCCCTTCAGGAACCCCGCCATCTTCTCGGTCCGCACCGCAAGGTCGTCCATGTCGTAAACGCCCTCACCGGTCCGCCTGAAATAGCGCAGCGCTCCACCCTCGGACACATCGCCCCGTATGGCGACCAGCCGGGCCTGGGGCAGCAATTGCCGCCCCAGATTGAAGAACTGGTTCTCGTCGCCCCCCGTGCCATGCAGCAGCACGAGCGTGGGAGCAGCCGGCCCCTGCCCGGCATGCTCCTTGGTGAAATAGGTTTCGCTCATCGGTCAGTCCTTTATTTCGGGCAGATGGGTTTCCAGCCACGCCCGCAGATGTTCGTGCTGGCTGGGCAGTTTGAGCGCCTCGCCCAGATGGGCGGTGTCCTCGTCCTTGTCGAAACCGGGCTCATTGGTCGCGATCTCGAACAGAACGCCACCGGGCGTGCGGAAATAGATCGCATAGAAATAATCGCGATCGATCACCGGGGTCACCTGATACCCTGTGTCGAGCAGCGCCTGACGCACCGCCTTCTGGGCTTCGCGATCGTCGACGGCAAAGGCGATGTGGTGCACCGATCCGGCTCCCAGATCGCCGCGCGGCATGTTGGGCAGGGTCTGCAAATCGATAATATCGGCCCCATTGCCGCCCGGAATCACGAACCGCTTGATTCCCTTGGAGGTGTCGGCGTGTTCATACCCCATGAATTTGAGCAGCTCTTCGGTCGCCCCGCTGTCGCCAAGCCGCAAGCTGGCCCCGGCAAAACCACGGATCGCCTCGTCCCCGGCCACCGCTCCGCCGGTCCAGGGGGCCCGCGCGTCGCCCTTGGCTTCCACGAGCGCGAAACTGTCGCCATCGACGGCGGTAAACCGCAGACGGTTTTCCCCGAACGCCTCTTCGGAAATCACCCCGCCAACGCCCTTTTCGGCAAAGCGCTCCTTCCAGAACGAAAGGCTGCCCTCAGGCACCGAAAACACCGTCTCGCCCACTTCGCCGGTGCCGGGGCGGCCGCGGATGATATGGGGGAACGGGAAATAGGTCATCACCGACCCCGGCGTTCCCGCCTCGTCGCCATAATAGAGATGATAGACCGAAGGCTCGTCGAAATTGACGGTCTTTTTGACCCGGCGCAGACCGAGCGTATCGGTAAAGAAGTGATTGTTGGCATCGCCATCGCGCGACATCGACGTCACATGATGCAGGCCCCTGATCTGGTTGAGCATGATCCGATCTCCGGTTAAGGCCCCTCCGGGCTCTGTTGGAGACCAATATAGTCCAGCCACCGGTCCGGATAATCCGGACTATGGTTCATTCATTATTCGATATTGCCGAACGATCAGTCCCCGGCGGGGGAAATCCGATACGCACACCGCCGCGCGCCCATAACGATATGATCGGTGCGCTCCACCTTCGCTCCGGGCCCCAATACATCGCGGAATACCGCCAGTTCGGCCCGGCAGAAATTCTGGCAAGCCGTCGCCGCCGCGCAGATCGGGCAATGGTTTTCATAAAGCACATAGCCGCCCTCGCCATCGGGCTCCCAGTCGGCCATATACCCCTCGGCCGAGCGCAGATCGGCCAGCCGAGCCACCCGCTCGCCCAGCCCGCCCGCATCGCTCATCGCCGCGTGATAGACCGATTTGGTGCGCTCCTCGCGCGCATCGATGATCCGCGAGAGCACCTCGGCCCCCAGCGTGTCGCCCACGATACCCAAAAGCTCGACGGTGAGCGCCGCATGGGTGTCGGGAAACCGCGATTGTCCCGCCGCCGTCAGGCGCCAGAACTGGGACGGCCGCCCCACCCCGCGCGACTGGCTCCAGCTTTCCACAAGTCCGTCCTCGGACAGCCGCACCAATTGCTGGCGCGCCGCTTCCCCCGACGTTCCAAGCGCCCGGCCCAACTCGCCGGCCGTCTTGTCTCCGTGCATCTTGAGGTGGAACAGGACGCGCTCGGCCGCATTGCGCGGAGACCAGGTTGCGGCCTCGGGCAAGGGGGGCGAATTTTCAATAACCGGTTTGCTGCTTGACATGGCTCCGGAGCGACATTTAGAAAGCACTTACTTGGAAAATACAGAGACCGGGTCGCAAGATCAAGCCCTGCCGGTTTCTCTACACCGATCGGCGCTCCGAACAGCCCTGAAATGACAAAACCGAACATCAAATTGCCGCCGGCCAGCCCGGCCCTTGCCCTCGCTCTGGCCGACCACCCCGCCGCCGCCGACGCGGTGCCCGCATCCCAGTTTACCAGCGCCATGAGCACGCTGGCCGCATCGGTCACTGTCGTGACCGCCCGTTCGGGCGACAGCCAGTACGGCCGCACCGTCACCGCCATGCTCTCGCTGAGCGCCGAGCCGCCCGCCGTCGTCGTCTCCATCACCCGCGACACCGATCTGGCCCGCACCATCGACGCCGCCGGCCGCTTTTCGCTCTCGGTTCTCGCAGAGGACCAGCAATCGGTCGCGGACGCCTTTGCCGGCTGGGGACCCGACGATCGTTTTGCGGTCGACGACTGGCAGCTCTGGCCCTCGGGTCAGCCCCTGCTTTCCGGCGCCGTCACCAGTCTCGATTGCGTCCTGGCCGGCGCAATCGTTTTGGACACCCACACCCTCTACGCCGGCATCGTCACCCACACCCGCTCCTTCCCCGATCGCGCCCCGCTCATATGGCACCGGCGCGGCTACAAGGGTCTCGATCAGTCCTGAGAGCGATCGGCAGCAGGCTCGGCGGCCTGTTGCGCCTCGATCTTCCGGCTGGTCTTTTTGGTCCGCCGTTCGTTGAGCTTGGCCCGGACGAACGCCTTGAGTTCCCGCCCGCTCATGAACACGGGTACGCGGGCTTTCTGGGCGTCCTGGTCGATGGCCAGCCCGGCTTCGGACACCTCGCCCTCGATATCGACCTCGCGCACGATCAGCTCGAGCGCCCCGATGGCCACGCGGTCGCCGATTTCCGCCGTCCCGCCCAGCCGCTCGCGCATATAGTCGCCAATGGTTTTCTCCAGCGAAACATTGGGCCCGATCTGGGCGTCATAGGCATCCTTGAGCGCAACGAGCG
>NZ_CAXAXY010000039.1:0-24371 GCF_963972885.1 uncultured Pelagibacterium sp.
CTCGGTGGTCGCCGCCATCTTCTCACACCTCTGGTTCGGCGAGGCGCCCGCCTTCGTCATCGATCCGGACGCCATCACCATTTCGTCCTATCTCGAAATCCCCGCCTTTGCGCTTTTGGGTCTGGTTTGCGCCGCCGTCGCCATCCTGTTCCAGACAGCGCTGATCGGTGGCGACTGGCTCTCCAAGCGCAGCGGCACCCCCGTCTGGGTTCGTCCCGCCATCGGCGGACTGCTTGTCGGGCTGATCGCGCTCGCCTTCCCCCATGTGCTCGGCGTGGGCTATGAGGCCACCGACATGGCGCTGGCCGGCTCGCTCGATCTCTGGCTCATGCTGGCCCTCATCGTTGCCAAGACCGTCGCCACCACCATAACCCTCTCCTCGCGCGCCGGCGGCGGCGTCTTTTCACCCTGTCTTTATCTCGGCGCCATGACCGGGGGCGCCTTCGGCATCATCGCCACATCGGTCTTTCCCGATATCGCCTCCTCGGTCGGGCTTTACGCCCTGATCGGCATGGGCGCCGTCGCCGCCGCGGTGCTCGGCGCCCCCATCTCCACCGCCGTGATGATTTTCGAATTGACCGGCGGTTTTGCCTTTTCCATCGCCCTGCTGCTCGCTGTCGGCATTGCCACGGGCCTGTGCCAGGCGGTCATGGGCCGCTCTTATTTCCACTGGCAGCTCTATACCCGCGGCATCATGCTCGAAGAAGGCCCCCACAAGCACGCCGCCCAGTTCATCCGCGTCCGTGATTTCCTTCGCCCCCTGCCCGAAGGCGAAGACACCAGTTTCGACATCGCCTCTGGCGCGCCCTGGCTGCGGCCCACCGAAACCCTCGAATCCGCCCTCAAAGCCTTCGACGCGAGCGAAGTTTCCCACCTGCCCGTCATCGAAACCAAGACCAACGCCATCATCGGCCACGCCCACCACGTCGACGCGCTTGCCAGCTTCAACAAGGCTCTGGTCGCCCATTCGCGTGAAGAGCACAGCTAGAGCATGTCCTCGACGCGATCGGGGATGGAAACGGTTTTGCGGCTCGGACACGCGACAAAACAAGGGCTTGGCGCGTCCTGAGTTCAGGCCTCTGGAATTTCGCGATTGAAGGTTTCAAGCGTGATATCGTCGGGGTTCGGGCCACCGCGCTGGTTGGCGTTCAGGGCATCGATTGCAGCCAACTCGTCACCCGAAAGCTCGAAATCGAAAATCTCGAAATTTTCTGCGATGCGCGCCGGCTTCACCGATTTCGGAATGACCGAACGCCCCTGCTGCACGCCCCAGCGCAGCATGACCTGCGCGGCCGATTTGCCGTGCGCTTGTGCTATGGCCAGTATCGCCGGATCGTCCAGCGTGCTCTGGGAAAAGCCCGGACGGTAAAAGGTGATCCCCCCGATCGGCGCCCAGGCCTGCGTCACGATGCCAAGCGCGGCATTTCGTTCCTGCGCTTCGCGCTGCTGGAAATAGGGATGAACCTCGATCTGGTTGAGGGCCGGCGTCACCTCGACCTCGGCCAGCAGCCGCTCGAGGTGGTGAGGCATGAAATTGCTCACCCCGATGGCCCGCACCTTGCCATCCGCCAGAAGGGTTTCGAGCGCCCGGTAAGCGCCCAGCGTTCTGTCGAACCCGCGCGGGAACGGCTGATGAAGGATGAGCATGTCGATCTGCTCGACGCCCAGCTTGCCGGCACTCTTTTCAAAGCCGTGCAGCGTCTCCTCATAGCCGTAATCGTTGATCCAGATCTTGGTCTCGATGAAAATCTGCGACCGCTCGATCCCCGAAGCCCTGATCGCCTCTCCCACGCCGCGTTCGTTTCCATACGCCGCGGCGGTGTCGATATGGCGGTAACCGACGCGCAGCGCTTCAGCGACCGCTGTCTTGGTCTCATCGGGTGGCGTCTGGAACACGCCAAATCCCAGCGCGGGCATCGTGACACCATTGTTCAAGGTAAAATCGGGTACCGCCATTTTTCATTCTCCTGCTCGGAAACATAGTCATGGTCCGACATGGTGCCCCGGTGCTGTGATTGTTAGATGCGCGCCGACCTGTTTGCCCATTGCCGACAGAAAATCTGGCCGCATCGACCAGACAGTGCCGGCATCATCGGGTCGACCGGCCCTGTCACACAAAATACAGGCAATGATACCAGGTGCCCCTGTGATACCACGCCCCCTGTGATCTCGCGCCGGCCTGTCGCGACACGGTCGCGCGCCCCCAATACGCCCCTTGACAAACTACCTACTGATAGGTAGATCGCTGCCATGACCAAGCTTTCCTCAACCGCGACCGACATTCTTGATTGCGCCCAGACCCTGATCATGGCGGGTGGATACAATGGCTTTAGCTATGCCGACATTGCCGAAGTGGTCGGCATTCGCAAGGCGAGCATTCATCACCATTTCCCGAGCAAGGCCGATCTGGTCCGGGCGCTTGTCTCGCGCTACCGCGAAGATGCGCGCGCCGGCTTCGCCGCGCTCGAACGGTCTGCCGCCGACCCGCGCGAGCAGCTCTCGTTCTACCTTGGCTACTGGCAGAAATGCCTGTCGGACGGCACCGCGCCGATTTGCATCTGCGCTCTGCTGGCCAGCGAATTGCCGGTCCTGCCGCCGCAGATCGCGGCCGAAGTGCGCCTGCACTTTGAAACGCTGTCGAGCTGGCTGGCCTCGGCCTTGCGGCGCGGCGCTCAAACCGGTGCCTTTGAGCTTTCGAGCTCCCCTGAAGCGGAGGCTGAAGCATTTTTGGCGACTGTGCATGGCGGGATGCTCTCGGCCCGGGTGAACAGCGACCCGAAACTGTTCACGACCATTACCACCGCCTTGCTGGCCCGTTTCCTCAAATAGCCAACCGACAGCACCACGCCCTGGCTCTAACCCAAACGCCCCTTCCATCCTACCAACTAGTAGATAGAAAAATGACCGCACAAATCGGAACTGAACCTCACGCCTCCCACAACCGCTGGCTCAAACGATATTACCTCGTCCGGGCTGGTTTTTCCGTGCTCTGGGTGGCATCCATCCTGACCATCGGCCAGCAGGTACCCGTGCTCGGGGCCGCCTTGCTGGTGCTCTATCCCCTTTGGGATGCAGCAGCCAATTACCGCGACGCGGCCCGCAACGGCGGCCTGAACGCCAACCGCACCCAGGCGCTCAATCTCTTCGTCAGCGCCATCACGGCCGTGGCCGTACTGGCAGCACTGCAAATAAGCCCGAGTGCCGTTCTCGCGGTGTTCGGCGCCTGGGCCATTCTGTCCGGTCTGCTTCAACTCGCAACCGCAATAGGGCGCTGGAAGTCTTCAGGGGCTCAATGGGCAATGGTCCTCAGCGGCGGACAATCGGCCCTCGCCGGCGCATTTTTTCTCTTTCAGGCGCAACAGGCCGTCCCCGCTCTCGCCCCGACACTTGCCGGCTATGCAGGCTTCGGCGCAATCTACTTTCTCGTTTCAGCGATTTCCCTGTTCATCGCGCACAAGACGCCCAGACCGGCCTGACCGACGGCGAAAGTCCAAGGCTGCCCGGCCGGTCACACCCAGCCGGGCAGCCTCCACAAATTCAAATCCCGAACCATCGCAATTTCAGCCCCTCGGGAAAGAGGACAGCCAAGCGTCACATCCCGAGACTGCATTGGGGGCGGCTTTCAGACTGCCTGTTGTTGGCGGGCTATGGGGAGATCAGGTCTGCCGGACGGTGACTTCACCGCCCGACAAACGTTAGCCGATCAGCCGTAAGCGTGCATTTTCGAATGGGTAGCCTTCATCGTCAGTCGGGCGTCGAGAAAGTTCCTGAAAGCCTAGCGCACTATAGAAGTCCATCGCCTGCAGGTTACGAGTGTAGACTTCAAGGGAAAGCTCGCCCTTCAAGCTCAGCGCGTGCGCGACGAGATGGCGTCCAATTCCCATCCCTTGCCGTTCCGGAGAAACAAACAATCCTCCGATAAACGTTTCCAGCAGGCTGATGAAGCCGGCGGGTTGATCGCTCAAAGTCGCAACCCATGTTTCAGCGCCTGGCAGATATCGCTCTTCAATAAGTGCCCGTTGATCCATCAACCGGCTCTCGCCGATAAAAGGATGAACAACAAGTGAGGCTTCGAGCCAGATGTGGGAAAGCTTATGGGTGTCCGCCGCCTCGAAAGGCCGGATTACAACGTCCTGATTCTTCATGAGAACTCCGAAGAAAGCATATGCAAAGAGGTCCGGCGACCATTCGTTGGTGCCAGGCGATACCGCTGTTTGCGGCTACGATCACGAGCCTCTGCGCATAAATCTCCTTCTGCAGTTGGTCGGCTTTTAAGACGCCGAGGATAACCGGTCAATGTTAACAACGGGCTCGCAACTCGCTGATCCGCCCGCAACCCACCCCGCAAAAAAAGAGGCCGAACCCAAAGGTCCGGCCCCTTCACAATCTCTCTTAACCAGCAGGCTTATTCGACAGCGCCGATCGACCAGAAATTGGTCTCGCCCGAGCTGTCGTCCACGCCGTCATTGTCGGTCACGACCCAGCCGATGCCGTCGGCATCGATGGCAAAGCCTTCGACCTTGTCGAGAACGTAGCCATTGAGGGCTTCAAGATCGGGGATGAAGTCGCGGACTTCTTCCTTGGTGACCACCGGCAACTCGCCGCCGATCTGAGCACCGACCAGTTCGGAAACCGGCACGCGGTAGAGCTTCTTGAGTTCGGCCTTTTCGGCGATCTGGTTGTCGCGCTCGACGATATAGGCGTAATCACCATGGATGGTGATTTCCGAAAGACCCACCCAGGCGCCTTCAGCCGGCGTTTCGAGCGGATAGTGCACGGCACCCCATTCGCCCGTGGAAGGGGTATAGGAAACCAGCTTGGTCATGCCCGCTTCGTCATCGCCCCATTCGCGCTGAATGGCGATCCAGAGCACCATGTCGTCACCCGTACCCACCGAGTTCACGCCTTCCGAACCGAAGCGGATTTCGTTGGCCAGCAGCGAGTCCGGGAACGACACTTCCTCAACGATCGCACCTTCTCCATCCACGTGATAGAGCATGTGCGCGATGTCGCGATCCGTCCGGCCTTCCGAGGCCAGCCAGAACCCGCCTTCGCCATCGAGCGTGATGCCTTCGAGATCGAGCGCTTCGGCCGCTTCTCCGTCACGGGTGACCAGCGTTGCCTCGGTGATCATGGCCGGCGTCTGCGTCGCATCGATCGTATAGATGGTCGGCATCATCGAGAGATAGCTGTCGTTGACCGCATAGAGCTTACCCGCTTCATCCGCATCGGCGACAAAGCCCGAAAGCGCCACCCAGCCGATCGGGGTGCCATCGTCGTTCATGGCCGACACGATCTGCGGATAGTCGGGCGCTTCGACGTCCTGGCGCTCGAAGATCATGACGTGCGAACCGGCAAGCCCGTCTTCACGCAGATCTTCTTCATTGGCCGTCGCAATGATGTTGCGCTCGGGGATCGCCACGGCGCTTTCCGGTCCCATGCCCGAGGGAATGGACTGGATATATTCAGGTTCACCATCGGTGGCGCGGTAGATGGCGATCAGCGAGGAGCGTTCCTGCATCACAAAGATCAGCGTGTCATCGCCGAAGCTCGCCACTTCCATGCCTTCGGGTTCGATGCCCTTGTTGTCCGAGCGCCCCTCGGGATAGTGCCCCAGGCTCGCGGTGATCATTTCCATCGCCGCGCCCGATTCATAGGCGACCGAACCGTCCTTGTTATAGATGGTAAAACCGCGCGACCCGCCATTGTAGTCGCCCTCGTTCGAGGCAACGAAATGGTCGGCGTCGATCCATTTGACGGCGTCCGGCTCGCGCAGGCGCGCATCCTGGCTCTCGGTGAACGAGAGCACGCCGTCGTCTTCGGTGTCGATGCCCGCCAGATCGGTCGAACCGGCCGAAAAATCGTTGATGATTTCGCCCGAATTGCCATCGATGATAACGAAGTGGTTGTTCTCCTGCATGGAGACGACCAGTTCGTTGTTCTCGTTGAAATCGGTGAACTCGGGCTCGGGATCGCTCGGCGCGATGTCGGCCAGGCCGGTCACGTCGACTTCGATCATCGAGTCACAATCGAGCCCTTGGTCGCTGGTCGAAAACAGCGTCACGTTCCCGGCGGGAAGCTGCGGGATTTCCCCGTCATTGAGGTCTTCGTCGCGCTCGTTCTCGATCGCCACGGCCAAAAGCGTGCCGTCGGGCGATTTGGCAACGGAGTCGGGCTGGCCCGAAACCTCGCAGGTCGCAACGATTTCCTTGCTGGCCATGTCGATGACGGCGACGTGGCCCGAAGGCGCCACGAAGCTCTCCGAAGTGTTGACGCCGGCAAAGGCGTAGTCGCCGATCACCACGACCGAAGTCGGCTCACCGTCCACTGTGACGTAGCCGGCAGCGGCCGGAGCGGCCGGGTCGGTGATGTCGACGAACCCGATGCCGCCACCGGGGCTGTCGGAATAGACAAGCGTCATGCCGTCTTCGGAGGCCGATATGATTTCCGAGGATGTCGCTTCGGCCTCTGGCGCATTGTCTGCGACCGGAAAGCTGGCGATGCGGTTGAAATATTGCGCCTGCGCTGGCATGGCCGCGCTGGCGAGCAGCCCGGCAGCAAGCGCCGCGAGCAAAGTCGATTTGGTCATTGCAATCCCCTTGTGCGTGAAATGATCACGCCGGGCGTCTTAGGCCGCCTCGACAACACTTCTGTGACAACGCCGAACTGGCCTGTGCATATACTTTTGCCGTCATCGGACCTATATATTGACCACTAGAACAAAATGAGATTCGAGCGCCGCCGGCAAAAGCGTACCCCGTTTTTGGGTTCGGCGGCGCGAGCAGGGAAAAAACGCAACCTATATGTCAGCCGCCCCGCCCCATCGCCCGCAAGGCCCCATCACCTCCCAGTTCGCCGCGCGTGAGCCCGCTTATCTTGCCGGGCTCAACGCCGAACAACGCGAGGCGGTACAAACAACCGAGGGCCCCCTGTTGGTCCTCGCCGGCGCCGGCACCGGCAAGACCCGCGTCCTGACCACCCGCATCGCCCATATCCTTGCCACGCGAAAAGCCCGTGGCAACCAGATCCTCGCCGTCACCTTCACCAACAAGGCCGCCCGCGAGATGAAGGAGCGCATCGGCAAGCTGGTCGGAGCCTCGGTCGAGGGCATGCCATGGCTTGGCACCTTCCACTCCATCGGCGCGCGGCTGATCCGTCGCCACGCCGAACTGGTGGGCCTGCGCCCCGATTTCACGATTCTGGACACCGACGACCAGATCCGTCTGATCAAGCAATTGCTCGCCGCCGAAAACATCGACGAGAAACGCTGGCCGGCCCGCCAGTTCGCGTCCATGATGGATGGCTGGAAAAATCGCGGCCTGCTGCCCAAGGACATCTCCCCGGCCGATGCCGGGTTCTTTGCCAATGGCAAGGGCCAGAAGATCTACAAGGACTATCAGGCCCGGCTGAAAACATTGAACGCCGCCGATTTCGGCGATCTCCTGCTCGAAGGCATTCGCCTGTTCAAGGAAAACCCCGAAATCCTCGCCCAATATCACGACCGCTTCCGCTACATGCTGGTCGACGAATACCAGGATTCCAACACCGCCCAATATATGTGGCTGCGCCTCCTCGCCCAGTCCCGCGATGGCATCAACAGCTCCAACATTTGTGTGGTCGGCGATGACGACCAGTCGATCTATGGCTGGCGCGGCGCCGAGGTCGACAACATCCTGCGTTTCGAAAAGGACTTTCCCGGCGCCAGGATGATCAAGCTCGAGCGCAATTACCGCTCGACCTCCAACATCCTCTCCGCCGCCTCCCACCTGATCGCCAACAACGAATCCCGGCTGGGCAAGACACTCCAGACCGATGTTGGCGAAGAAGGTGAAAAACTCTCGGTAACTTCAGTCTGGGACTCAGAAGAAGAGGCCCGCCAGATCGGCGAGGAGATCGAACAGTTCCAGCGCCAGGGCGACCCGCTCGACGACATGGCCATCCTCGTGCGCGCCTCCTTCCAGATGCGCGAATTCGAAGAACGCTTCATCACCTTGGGCCTGAACTATCGCGTAATCGGCGGCCCGCGCTTTTACGAGCGCAAGGAAATCCGCGACGCGCTGGCCTATCTGCGCATAGTCGCCAATCCGAACGACGACCTCGCCTTTGATCGGATCGTCAATGTGCCCAAACGGGGCCTTGGTGACGCTGCGACCCAACTCATAAATCAAACCGCGCGCGCCATTGGCAAACCGAAGATTGCCGCCATTCGAGAGCTATTGGAAACCGAAGAACTAAAATCTGGACCACGTAAATCGCTAAGCAATCTCATCCATCAGTTTGACAATTGGTCCGCAAAACAATTTGAACGCACCGCAATCGAAACCTCCGAAAATAATGACGGTGAAATTGTGGAGCGCCAACTAATTCTTCCTCCGGTCCCCCACTACGAGTTGGCTGAGCAGATTCTTGACGAGTCCGGCTACACCGCCATGTGGCAGAACGACAAATCCGCCGATGCCCCCGGACGGCTGGAAAACTTGAAAGAACTCATCCGCTCCATGGAAGAGTTCGAAAACCTCGGCGGTTTCCTCGAACACATCGCGCTGGTCATGGACCGCGATTCCGGCGAAGGCGGCGATGCGGTTTCGATCATGACCCTGCACTCGGCCAAGGGCCTCGAATTCAACACTGTCTTCCTCCCCGGCTGGGAAGAAGGCCTGTTCCCCCACCAGCGCGCCCTCGATGAATCCGGCCTCGCCGGCCTCGAGGAAGAACGGCGCCTGGCCTATGTCGGCATCACCCGCGCCCGAAAGCGCTGCCGCATTTCCCTTGCCCAGAACCGCCGCATCCACGGCCTCTGGCAATCCGCCATCCCCTCGCGCTTCCTCGACGAACTCCCCGCCCAGGTCGTCGAAGTCACAGACACCGGGTCCTCCTACGGCGGCTACACCTATGGCGGCCGCGCCACGACCCGGTTCGATAACCGCGACCCCTTCGAAAGCGTCTATGAAACCCCCGGCTGGCAACGCGCCCAGCGCCAGCAATCGGCCCGCAAAGGCCCCGGCCCGGTCACCATAGACGGCGACCTCGTCGCCCGCTCCTCAGGCCCCTCGGCCGCCTACGGCGTCGGCGAACGCGTCTTCCACCTCAAATTCGGCTACGGCACGGTGACCGCCGCCGAAGGCAACAAGCTCTCGATCGATTTTGAAAAGGCCGGACCGAAGAAGGTGCTCGATAGTTTCGTGAAGCGGGGGTGACGATCAAAAGTCGACCCGGAGAGCGGCGCCCACCTTGCCATGCCAGACATCGTTGATGCTGTAGCGCCCGATATCGGTAACCCCAAGATTGCCGGTCCGCGTATCCCCGGTTGAAAAATCGCCGACATATGTCGCTGACGTCTCGAGCGCAAGAAACATGGTTGGAGAGATTGCGTGCGATAGCCCCACCGCGATTTCCGCTGCCGGGCTGACCTGTCTCTCCTCAGAGATCACGGCCAGAAACTGGCCGTCGGGCGCATGGGTCTCTTCCACGTTCGACAGGCTGTTGAGCGCAAGACCCAGACCGCCACGCAGCTCCAGCGCCGTGGCATCGGACAGGGCGTGCGTGAAAATTCCGCTCCCCATCAGCACATGGGAAGCCGAGCGACCCGCAAAATTGCTGTCCCCCACGCCTGCGAGCGCATAATCGGCTCTCCAGAACACGTCAGCCTGCAGGTAGTGATAGCTCAGGGTCACCGCGAAATCGGAAGTGAGACGATAACCCAGATGCCCGCCCAGACCGATCCCGCTTCCAAAGGCAACGTCATGCACCGTGCCTCCGCCCGCGACGGCAGCGCCTCCGTCCGTGGTGTCCGAACCACCCCATGCCAGGCCGCCGGAGACGTCGAACCCGGAAAAAAGGCTTTCGCCACGGGCCGGGCTGGCTGTTGCAGCGGCCAACACGGCCACAGCCAGCTTGATGAAGTCCCGGCAGGAAAAGTGGTGTCGCATGGGCATCTTTAGCTCGTATCGTGCAACAATTCTTCCGGGTTTATGGTTAATATACCCATAAACAGAGCTCGCACCGTTCCGCGCCATCGCCTCGCGCCAAAGACAGGACCCACCGCCATGATCATCACGACCACCAACACCATAGAAGGCCGCCCCGTCCGTGAGTATCTCGGCCTCGTCGTCGGCGAAGTCATCATTGGCGCCAACATCTTCCGCGATCTGTTCGCCGGCATCCGCGACATCGTTGGTGGCCGCGCCGGCTCGTATGAAAACGCCATGCGCAGCGCCCGCACCGAGGCGATGGCCGAGCTTGAACAAGAAGCGCGCGCCCTCGGCGCAGACGCCGTGATCGGCGTCGATCTCGATTACGAAGTGGTCGGCGAACGCGGTGGCATGCTCATGGTCTCGATCTCGGGCACCGCCGTCAAACTGGGCTGAAGCCGGCCCAATTGCGGCAGCAACAAGATTTCTCTTTGACATCGATCAACACGCGGAACCGCCGGGCCCAGCAAAGTGTTTTGTCTGCATACACTTCAGCCCAGCGGAGTCCCCAATGTCAGACCTTCACCCCGGCATCGCCACAGCAAACCCCGATGCCTACCGCATCAACGATCACGAAGATTACGATTCCGGTGAGGGCCCCATGACCGCCTCTCAGGCCGCCGAACTGCTCTGCCTCGCCCAGCGCGCCGAGGAGCCCGACGCCTATGACGATGACCTCACCAGCCTCGAAGCGACCAACCGCATCAAGCTCCTCAAGCGCAAGCTCGACGGCTGATCCTCCCCCAGATCTGCCATCAAGTGAGCCTGCCCCTGCCCGGGGCGGGCTTTTTTTGCGTCTCTTGGTGAAACGGGATCGTCGGGCGCATCGTTAAACGCAACATTTACTCGCCGATGCCAAGGTGGGGAAAATTTGGGGAGCGGCCGAGAACGGCATCGATGAAAAATATACTCCTGCAAGCGACCTCCGCTCCGGCCGTCACAGGCAATCACCAGACCGATGCGCTGGGCCTTTACGATCAGGCCGCATCGATCGTTCCCATGGGCGCCTTCTCGTGCAACCTCGCAGATGACCGGCTGAGCTGGACCGGCGGGGTCTTCGATATGTTCGGCCTCTCAGGCGAACGCCCTCCCGAGCGTCAGATCACGGTGGAAATGTACACAGAAGCCTCGCGCGGATTGCTTGGCCGCAAGCGCTCGCACGCCATCGCCACCTGCTCGAGCTTTACCCTCGATGCAAACATCAAGCGCCCCGACGGCACCGAGCGCTGGATACGGATCAACGCCGCCGTTCGCAGCGTCAACGGCCGGGCCGAGACCCTTTACGGCATGAAGCTCGACATAACCGAGGACCACGCCCGCTGGGAAATCCTGCGCGCCCAGGCGGAATGCGATCCGCTCACCGGCGTCGCAAACCGCATGCGCTTCCAGCGCTTCCTCGAACGGCCCAATGACGAACCGGCGCTCGGGCGGGTTGGCGCGCTCATCCTTTTCGATCTCGACGGCTTCAAGCAGATCAACGACCGCTGGGGCCACGCCGCGGGCGATGCCTGCCTCGTCGCGTTCGGCGAGCGCCTGAAAAGGGCATTCCCGCAGGCCCGGCTGGTGTCGCGCATCGGCGGCGACGAATTTGCGGTCCTGCTCCCGCCGGTCGGTTCACGGAGCAAGACCGAGCGCGACGTGCGCTGGCTCACCCGGAGCCTTCTTTCTCCCGTGCCCTGGAACGGCGACCGACTGCCCATCGGGGCATCGGTCGGCATAGCCTTTGCGTCGAGAGCCATCGAACTGGACCCGCTCCAATTGTTCACAGCGGCCGACAGGGAACTCTACGAGGCCAAGAAGGCTGCCGCCACCGGCATCGCCTGCGCCTGAGGCGCCAGACCTCAACCCCTATCGTTCCCGCGCGGATCGTGGCAGATAGCACCCATGAGCACCCTCACCACAATCGGCTTTGATGCCGACGACACGCTTTGGGAAAATGAGCACTTCTTTCGGCTCACCGAAGCCCATTTCGCCGAACTGCTGGCCGATTATGCCGAGCCCGAACACCTCGCCGCCCGCCTGCTCGACGCCGAAAAGCGCAACCTTGCCCATTATGGTTTCGGCATAAAGGGCTTTACTCTCTCGATGATCGAAACCGCCATCGAGATCACCGACGGCAAGGTGCCCGGCGACATCATCGGCCGCATCGTGGCCGCCGGCCGCGAAATGCTCAGCCATCCGGTCAACACCCTCCCCCATGTCCACGACACCCTCGAAGCCCTCACGGCCAGCCACACCCTGGTGCTGATCACAAAGGGCGATCTGTTCGATCAGGAGCGCAAGCTGGCCCAGTCGGGCCTGGGCGAATTTTTCAACGCCGTCGAGATCGTGTCCGACAAATCCCCCGCCACCTATTCCACCGCCTTCGCCCGTCACGGCGATGGCCCCGAACACGCCATGATGGTGGGAAACTCCCTGCGCTCCGACGTCCTCCCCGCCATCCAAGCGGGTGGCTGGGGAACTTACGTTCCCCACGACCTCACCTGGGATTACGAACGGGCCGAAGAACCGGCCAACCTCCCCCGCTTCACCAAGATCGAAACCCTCGCCGACCTCGCACCCCTGATCGAACGCCTCAAGGGCTAAGCCAACTCAAAAACCGCGGCTGGCTCAAGTTTGCCCGTTTGAGATCGACCGAGCGTGTCCAGCAAAACCATGTCCGCGACGCGATCGGGGATGGAAACGGCTTTGCGGTTCGCAACACGCGACAAGACAAGAGGTTAGAGCCAAGGATTGATTAACCGTATTGCTGGGCGCACGCGCCGCTGCACGCGGGCAGCAGGCGGCTCAAGCGCTGGCATCGGACGGTCTCGATGTTGAAGTTGTCGAAATCGATCTCAATGACGAAAAGACGATAGCGTCAGCAGCGCAGGCGATTGATGATCGGCAAGGTCGGCTCGATATTCTGGTCAACAATGCAGGCATCGTCGATGCGCAGGACGGCCCGCCATCCCTTGCGGGCGTCGATGCTGCACGCCGGGTCATGGAAACCAATGTCGTCGGCACGCTTGCGGTGACGCAGTCCATGCTCCCTCTGTTGCGCAAGTCCCGGGCCGGTCGCATCGTCAACCGTGCGACAACCCTTGGCTCGCTCTCGATCAACGGCGATCCGTCCTCGCCCTGTTACGAGGCGCGCCTGATTGGCTACAACGCATCCAGGGCCGCTCTGAACATGCTGACCGTGCAACTGGCAGCGGAGCTGAGAAGACAGCGAGCAACACCGAGGGCACCTGCGCTCAGTGCAACTCCATGAAGTGCGGGTTGTACATGATGCCTAAAATGTTGCCAAAGGGGTCTAGAACCGATGCGGTGACAAAACCGGATTCGCCCCGCTTTGTGATCGGGTCATGTTCGGTGGCGCCCAGTGCCTTCAAGCGGGATAGGGCGTCTTCGATATCATCGACGTGCCAGTACAGTATGGCGCCTCCCGGTCCTGTTTTCGTGCCATCAGGCGCATATTTGCTGTCGACGATACCGAATTCATCGGCATCGTCTCCAATACGGAACTCGATATAGGCGGGATGTTGGCGGCTCGGCATCTGGAAATAGGCCTCGACACCGAAAAGTTCAGTGTACCATTCACGCGCTGCAGTCAGGTCATCGGCAAAGTAGTTGACGGTGGCCATGCCCCGTAGAAAATGTTTACTGGCCATTTGTTTGCTCCACATGGTTCGTTGTCGATGGAGAGACCATGTCGTCCAAGGACCCCGGCGTATTTCAAAAACCCGCAGAGACCTATGATCCACGTGGCCGCTTGGACCCCACGGGATTTGATCGCCATGTGCGCTTCCGCACGCGGCTGCCTTGCCAACCCTTGCGCCCGTTCCTGGATCATCTCTGGGTCATTCGATGGGACGTTTCCGAACAAGTCTATCATTCGGCCGAGGTCATGCATCGGCCCTATGTCGACGTTTTTCTCTCCCTCGATTGGTCAGGCGTCCAGGGAACGTTTCGAGGCAAGCGCGTTTACAAGGCCCAGGGAAGCGGTCGCATAATAGGTGCCAGATTTCTACCTGGTGCTTTCAGGTCATTCTGGTCGGGCGAACTGACAAACCTGCAGGAACAACAGCTGCCCCTATCCGAACTCCTCGATGGCATGGACCGGGCAGCCATCGAGCAATTGCTTGCAAATGACGACGACGACGTCATGGATCGCCTTGAAGAACAGCTCTTGCTCAAAAAGCCGGCGCCGGACGAGAATATCGCTCTGGTCAATGCGATCATCGCGGCGATCGAAGCAGACGAGGACCTGTCCACCGTGTCCGCTGTTGCCGGCCGCTTTTGCTATAGCGAACGCTGGCTACAGCAACTGTTCCGCACCTATGTTGGCATAGGACTTAAATGGTTCTTGCAGCGTCACAGGTTATTGGCGGCCGCCGAACGCATTCGCGGCAGGGACGTGCCTGACTGGGCCGGCATGGCCTACGACCTGGGCTATTCAAGCCAGCAACATTTTATCACCGACTTCCGCAAGGTTCTGGGGCAAACGCCGCTGCAATACAGGGCTGCGGTTACGCGGCCGCCTCAAGCAGGTTGAGCGAAATTGCAGGGACGTTCGCCGGCCACTTTCCCCTTTCCATACCGCGACGCACCGCTGCAAGTCCGGCAGGGCGCATGTAGCCAGAGACGACCAGGCGCCGTACGGTGCGGGCGTTGATTTCGCTCCAATTGCTGCTCGGCCTGCGGCGTGAATAGCGCTGGAGGAAACTGCGATCGTCAAACCCCTTGCGCAACCCGTCGATCCAACCCCAGCAGAGCGCCATTTCGATAGCCTGCTCCGGCGTGACGGTGGGCAATCGGGACTTCACCTTATGTATCTTGACCCACACATTGTCTTCGATGTCGTGGTGCGTTTCCAGCCACGAATAAAAGCTTCCGGGATTTGCGAACTCCAGCACCTTGGACATGTCGACTTCAAACTCGGCCATTGCGTTTCCTCCTTCCAGCCACGCGGACCCTGGCAAACCTCATCAGCTCGAGTCTTACAAAAATCCGCAGTGAGTGGCGGCATCCAGCTCCGGCCAAGCCTGGCAACCCATGATCGGATCAGCGCCATCCATCCGTAAATCGCTTCTCAAACTGGAACATTCCCTCGTCTCCAGGATGATCGCCTTCGTGCGGATAGTCCGGATCAGGATGGCCGCTGTGATGGTATTGAGTGATATGGAAACCGCAGACGTTGACGTAGAAGTGGATATTCCGCTTCTCGAAATAGGGGGTGTGCGTGGTCCATACCGTCGTGTCGGGGTAAGCCGCCTCGATCGCACCCCAAGCCTTGCGGCCAATACCGCGACCGATTTCATCTCGACGAACATAGAAAAAGTCGAGCGCGTTCTTCTGCGTCTTAGGGTCTATCGTCAGGACCACACCGCCAACCCAACGCCCGTTCTCCAGGATGCGGTGCACCACGGCATTAGGCGCGTTGAATGACGCGGCAACGTCCGCGTCAGAGGGGATGGGCCCGTTATCGACCGAGCCAAATGTTTCAACCACAGCCGGCGCGAAAGCCTCCTGCAGATCCGTACGGAACCGGGCGAGATCAGCATCCTGCGCCAGATCAAGGGTGACGTCGCCAATATTGGCCGGAATAGACATCGTGTTCGTCCAGAGTGAAGTCATACAGCGTGCAACTGACGTGGCCGTGCACTTGAAATAAGACCGCTTTTAGGCCGTGGGTTTGACGGATCGAGGTGTAAAAATGTCTGCCAGCCTTTAGGCCAAACTGGCTCACCTGCCAACGACCGCAGCGGGGTCGGATACCGAATGTCGGCTGTCCCCAATTCCTCGCCGAAACGAGTCCGTCAGCACTCGGCCTCCAATGCGCCGTCCCATTGGTAACGGGGATCCCCGACGGGGTGACTTGAATGGGGTGGCTTCCTGTCTGACGGCTTTCGGTTGCGGAACCTACTGGCATCTAGCGCTGAAATGTGAGGTGGATGGTCCCGCTCTCGGCCGTTTCCGACTTCACGGTATAGCCAGCTTCCAAGCCACGCAGATCGTCCCAGAGGCGTATGCCTCGTCCCAACACGATTGGTACGATCGCAACGTGCAGCCGGTCCACAAGTCCGGCCTTGAGATAGTCGCGAACCATGGTTGGTCCGCCACCTATCCGCACGTCCTTGCCGTTTGCCGCCTTCGTGGCCCGTTGCAGCGCATCATCCGGGCTCGCGGCGAGGAAGTGGAAAATGGTGCCGCCAGCCATTTCGATTGAAGGTCGCGGCGTGTGCGTCAAAACGAAGACCGGGCAGTGGAACGGTGGCTTGTCACCCCACCACCCCTTCCAGTTCGGATCATCGGGAAAGTTATGCAGCCCGAACTTGCCCGCTCCCATGACTTCGGCGCCGATGTTGTCGAAGTAGTCTTTCGCATAGTCATCGTCGATACCGGTGGTGCCTTTGCCGCTGGTGTCGTGCAGCACGCGTTCCCGGAAAGTCCGCGTTGCGGCATAGGCATCTGTCAGGCGCGACCAGTCTTGGCCGAACGGATTGTCTGGGGTTTGGTCTGTGGTCGTTGCGAAACCATCGAGTGAGATCATGAGATCGACACGGACTGCCATCGGACGTGCTCCTATAATACTAAGGTAGTTACCTTCCTAATCGCATCGAAACACTAAGGCAAGTACCTTTTTTACCTTGACCGACGCGGCGGGGCGATTTACGCAGCGGTATGCCCTTTCACTCGACCCCGCTCGATCTTGCCTTCCATGCCCTGAGCGATCCGACGCGCCGGGCGGTGATATCGCGCCTGGCCGAGGGCGAGATGCCTGTCAGTGTGCTCGCGAAGCCCTTCGACATGGCGCTGCCCTCCTTCGCTCAGCATCTCAAGGTGCTCGAAGATTGCGGATTGATTGCCAGCGAGAAACGCGGGCGCAGCCGCTGGTGCCGCCTGGAGCGGGCGCGCTTCGAGGAGGCGGCAAATTGGATGGAAGCGGAGCGCCTGCGCTGGGCCGAGCGGCTCAACCGGCTGGAAGCCTATTTGGACAACGCGGAAGGGAACGACGATGGAAAAGCTGTTTGAGAGCTGGTCGCTTGACCGTGAAATCGTGCTTGTAAAGGTGCTCAAGCACCCGCGCCACAAGGTCTTTGCCGCGTGGATGGACCCCGAAGCGCTGGCCCAGTGGTATGGCCCGGTTGGCCTCACCATCGAGAGCCAGAAGGCCGATATCCGCGAGGGCGGGGAATGGCGCTTCGACATGGTGGGCGTGTTTGAAGGGAAAACGCAGCGCCTTCCCAACCTTATGCGCTTCTTAAAGATCGTGCCGAACGAGCTGATCGTGGTGGACTACGGCACCCCCGAGCCGAACGATCCGGAGCGCTTCTATATGACTGTCACCTTCGATGAGCAGACCGACGGGAAAACCGTTTTGACGATGCGCCAACTTCACCCGAGCCGCGAACGTCGTCAGGTGGTCTTGGGTTTCGGCGCGGTGGAATACGGGCTGCAAACTCTGGACAGCCTCTCGACTTGGCTGGATGGTTGAGTGCTGCTCATCTGGACGCCCTGCCGATCGCACCATCTTCTCACGAACGCCAGCTTTCAGTTTCTCGGACCGTAACTGCAAATGTCTGAGTTTGCATCGGTTTCTGCCGGTGCACAGATCAAGATTTATGCGCGACCGTAAAGGGCGGCAACGGGGTGGGTTGCGGAACGACGGCTTGTTGGTCGATAACCGCAAAAGTGGACTTATATCCATCCTAACATCCGTTCGCTTCAAGCAGCACGGCCTTCCGGGCACGCTCCCGTTCGTGGCACTTGCGATATCCCCTGGGGGGGTTATGGTGAGCCATGCAACCGATCGATGATAAGCACAAATCTCACCCCGCCATCGTCAAACGCCTCAAGCGCGCCGATGGCCATCTCCGTTCCGTCATCGAGATGATCGAATCCGAACGATCGTGCCTAGACATTGCACAGCAGCTTCATGCTGTCGAAAAGGCGATTGCCCAAGCAAAGAAGACGCTGATCTACGACCATCTCGATCATTGCCTCGCCGATGCAACAGGCGGGCTCAACCCCGCCAGACGGTCGGAGATCGACCAGTTCCGCACCGTCGCCAAATATCTCTGAGCCTCGACCATGTTCGCCATTCTGGCCAATCGCTCCTATCGTCATCTGTTTTCGGCTCAGATCATCGCCCTGATCGGCACTGGGCTTGCTACTGTTGCCCTGGGCCTGCTCGCATTCGAGCTGGCGGGCGACAACGCGGGCGTCGTTTTGGGCACAGCGCTTGCGATCAAGATGATCGCCTATGTCGGCGTGGCGCCAATCGCCTCGGCATTCGCGGAACGCGTGCCGCGCCGCGCGATGTTGGTGACCCTCGACGTCATGCGCGGCCTTGTGGCGGTCCTTCTGCCATTCGTGACCGAGATCTGGCAGGTCTATGTGCTGATCTTTGTCCTGCAATCGGCTTCGGCTGGCTTTACCCCGACCTTTCAGGCGACGATCCCCCACATTCTGCCCGACGAACGTGAATATACCCGCGCGCTGTCGCTCTCGCGGCTTGCCTATGACCTTGAGAGCGTTGCCAGCCCGCTGCTGGCGGCGGCATTGTTGATGGTCATTTCGTTCAATGGCCTGTTTGCCGGAACCGTTGTCGGCTTCTTTGCTTCGGCCCTGCTGGTGCATTCGGTTCGGTTGCCCAGTCCCAGGCCAACAGCGCCGCGCGGCTTCTACGATCGAACGACACGCGGTATCCGCATCTATCTGAAAACGCCGCGCCTTCGCGGGCTGCTCGCCATCAATCTTGCGGCCGCAGCGGCCGGGGCAATGGTGATCGTCAATACCGTCGTCCTCGTCCAGGGCCGCTTTGGCCTAGGAAATTCGGAGACGGCGCTGGCCTTGGCGGCGTTCGGTGGCGGATCGATGTTGGCTGCTCTCGCCCTCCCCACGCTCCTCGACCGTATGCCCGATCGCCCGATCATGCTCTGGGCTGCGGCAGCGGCAGCGGGGTTGATGATCGCGGGCTCATTGGTACAGGGCTTCGTAGCGCTTCTCGTGCTCTGGGTTTTCGTTGGCGCTGCCTATTCGGCTTCCCATACGCCTTCAGGGCGGCTTTTGCGCAAGTCGGCACACCCTGAGGATCGGCCGGCAGTGTTTGCCGCGCAGTTCGCACTCTCGCATGCGTGCTGGCTTCTGACCTATCCACTGGTCGGCTGGCTCGGCGCGGCCGCCGGGCTGCCGTTGGCATTTCTCGCGATGGGCACCATCGCGATCGTGGGCGCGGCCCTCGCATGGAGCCTATGGCCCAGAAACGATGCGGAAATCGTTGCCCACAGCCATATGGACCTTGATCCTCATCATCCGCATATCGTCGGAGCCGAACGCACCAGAAGAGGCTACCGCCACGCCCATGCCTATGTCATCGACGCCGAACATGCCGCATGGCCGGTAGGCTAGCAGAGGTGTTCACCTCATCTATAGGACGTGAGCCATAACACCTGATGCTCCCCCTACAGAACGCCAGGGCAATCGTGCAGGTCTTTGCTGTGAATGTGCAGGACGCGGGTCTCGCTCGCCCTAATGATCTGCTGCAACGGTGTTCTAATCGGAGTTGATATGAGCTTTTTGACCGGAGGAAGCCTCATGGCTCACCGGATTTTGCGTCTGGCCTTCGCCCTGTTGTTTGTCCTGCTGATTTCGCTTTCGACCGTCCCAGCGGCGCTTGCCCACGGCGTCTCGGGCGGAGACGCTGAATTCCTGGCCGGCGCCCAAGGCATGCATCTGGGAGCATATTTCTATCTCGGTGCCAAACACATGGTAACCGGTTACGATCACCTGCTGTTTCTGATCGGCGTCGTGTTCTTCCTGTCCCGCTTCCGGGACGTGGTGATCTTCGTCAGCCTGTTCAGCCTTGGCCATTCGATCACGCTCCTGTTCGGGGTGCTGAGCGGGATCACGATCAGCTCTTACTTAGTCGATGCCATTATTGGTCTGTCCGTCGTTTATAAGGCCCTCGATAATTTGGGCTTCTTCGAAACGACGCTGGGCTTTGTTCCCAATCAGAAGATAGCTGTATTCGGCTTCGGACTGGTCCACGGTTTCGGTCTATCGACCAAACTACAGGACATCGCATTGTCGCCCGATGGCCTCGTTCCCAATATGCTCGCATTTAATGTGGGCGTCGAAGTCGGACAGGTGGTTGCCCTGGCGGCTATCCTTATCCTCATGAATGCCTGGCGAGGGACCGAATCCTTTGAGCGTCACGCCCGCGCCGCCAACATCGTCCTTACGATGCTGGGGTTTGTCCTGTTCTTCTATCAGGCCTTCGGGTTCTATCTGGAGATGACCGCATGACAGACCCTGATCCCCGCAACCGCTCCCGCGCCAGCGGTTTCGTGTTGCCCACAGCAGGCACGGCAGCCGTAGCCGCCATCATAGCGGGCGTCTTCGTGCTGCCCGCCGAATACGGAATTGACCCCACCGGCTTGGGTGCCGCCTTGGGCCTCACCCGCATATCTGCTCCCCAAGAGATCGCCGTCGAGACGCGCTTTACGGCCCCGCCGGAAATCGCAACATTGCGCGAGCAGACCTTCCGCACCGAAACCATCGAAATCGAGGTGAACCCGTTTTCCGTCGACTACGGGCAACTCGAATATAAGGTTTCGATGAATGAGGGTGACCTTCTGCTCTATAGCTGGACCAGCGACCGCCCCCTCATCTTCGAGTTCCACGGCCACACGGTCGACGATCGCACGGGCGATCCCATCGAAGTGATGGATTACATCGCTGGAGAAGGCACATCAGCCAACGGAACCCTGGTGGCTCCAATCGACGGCATTCATGGATGGTATTTCGCCAATTCCGCCTTCGATGACCCTGCCCATGTTCAAATCACCCTTTCGGGATATTTTGAGCTCGAACCGGGGATCATTGAATTGGAGCGGTGAGCGAACGGCGGCTTCCCCGCTGCACGACGGCAACTTTAAGGAATTTGCAGTCGATCTTCGAATGTCCAAAATGGCGTCGAAAGCTGAACAGCAACTTTTCAGAACCGACAACAGCACTGGGGTGCAGCCCAAAGGTCACCATGCCTCCCGTCAGCTACGTATCAAGAACCCTCAGCCCTCCCATTGATTGTTCGTCGTGACCGGTTCCGGGCCCGGCGCCAAGCGCGACGGTGGAGGACTGCCACCGCATTCCCCCACCATCATCCTGGCTTCGATGTCCCAATCGGTAGTATCGGTTCAGAACTTGCGCCTTACCCCTTGATTGGAATCCAGATTTCCAGACCGCCATGCCCGGTCCTGGGGTCGAACTTTTCGTCGTAAAGCTCGAACAGGGGCGAATCGCCATCGGGGGTGTCGGAGCTTGCGGGCATATACTGGCTCCAGATGGCATTCATCGTATGCCGCAATTCCGAAATGTGCCCCTTGTGCGCAAAGGCGAGGTAGGATCGCTCCGCGAGTTTGATGACCTCCAGTTCGGCGGGCACTTCACCGGGTTGCTCGACCGCAACGCCGCAGGTGTAGCGAAAGCTCCCCTCGGCTTCGTCGAACCCGTCACACACCCCGTACCAGAGCCCTTTTTGCTCGCCCAGCGTGCCCTCGAAGGGCTGGAATTGCACCCATTGGGCGGGGATGCCGCCCACCTCGCGATATTTGTACCGTCGGCTCAGCCCGACGATGGTCAGCGGCCCGCATTTTTCGCGCCGCGGTTCTGCCATCTCGATTGTCGTTTCGTTCGCTCTGTCCATTCTGATGGGCTCCACAAGCAGGGTTTGATCCACCGCGCCTCCTTCCCGCACCGTCTCGGGCGTCACCCCGAACCGGTCGCGAAAGGCGCGGGTAAAGGCTTGGTGGGACCCGTATCCCGCTTCGAGCGCCACATCGAGTATGCTGGGCGCGCCCGCCGCAAGCTGCCGCGCTGCCTCGGTCAGCCGCCGGCCCCGCAGATACTCCATGACCGGATACCCCGTCGCCGCCGCAAAGCCCCGGCACATATGAAACCGCGACACGCCACAGGCTGCAGCGATATCATCGAGCCCAACCCCTTTGCGGAAATTGCTCTCGATATACCAGATCACCCTGCCCACAAAGCGCACGGCCATTTCCCTTGATGCCTTTACCGCCCCAACATTGCGCCAACCCTCACCTCCCGACTTGACCGGGCGTGCGCTTTTCGCCCGGGCGGTCGAAATACCTGTAGCGCCCGCCTCCCCTTCGCTTTCCCGGCGAAAGCCGGGATCCATGGGCGCCGCCAGAAACAGGGCCTCCCGGTTCGTGCTGCGGCAACCGGCGCGATGGCACGGCGACCGTTCCAGCCCGCACTCCGACCAGTCTAAAGCCCGATACCGCCCACCGGCTCTGTCTCGAACCGGTTGTCGAACCCCGCGATCAACGGACGCGCCTGGGCGATGGCATCCTGCACCGCCGTCAGTTCCAGCGATGCGGTGTGGCTCTCGGGACTGTCCCACACCTCGGTCACCCAGATCCCGTCCGGATGCTCCTTGCACCGCGCGACGATATAGCTATGGCACCCCGGCATGCGCCCGCCGGCGCTTGCCTTGAGAATGGCCATCAACTCCTCGCGCCGTCCCTCCGTCGCGATCATCCGTCCGATCAATCCATACATCTTTCCTCCAGACCCCGGCCTCGGCGAGCTCGCTGCCGCCACCTTTACCGGCTCCACAACACTCGCGCACCCGGTCATCAATGGCAAATTTCACCGGTTGCAAATATTTGCCAATTTAGAACAAAAATGGAACGAAATTTCACTCAAGTCCATAGCTTTTACCGCCAATGTTGACTTATCGGTGTGCCCGTTTCACAACCCGCGCCAGTCCAGAGAAAGTGACCCCAATGCCCCAGGATCAGATCTCCACCCCCCTCACAAAGGACCAGGCCTACGCCCTTGTCGACGCCGTGATGGACCGCGACGATCTGGCTCTCACCGCCTCGGCCCATGAGAATGAAGATACAGGCGAATGGGTGTTTCAGGCCACCTGCGACAGCCCGCCCGACCTCGCCGCGTTCGAGGCTCTGGCCAAGGAAATTCTGGGCGGAGACGTCGGCTTTGCCATTGATCCAATTGATGAAAATGCCGACTGGGTGTCGCACTCGCTCGAGGGGCTGAGACCCGTTACAGCGGGCGGTTTCTATGTCTATGGCAGCCACGAAACCGGGGCCCTGCCGCGCGGTCTCATCCCCATCCGCATCGACGCCGCCCAGGCCTTCGGTACCGGCCACCACGAAACCACCACCGGCTGCCTCGAAGCCATCGAACGCGTCCTCAAGCGCAAGAAACCCATGCGCCCCATCGATGTCGGCACCGGCACCGGTATTCTGGCCATCGCCGTCGCCAAACGCCGCAAGCTCCCGGTCATCGCCTCCGACATCGACCCCCTCGCCGTCCGCATCACCCAGGAAAACGCCCGTGCCAACGGCGTTTCGCACATGATCGTCCCCGTCGATGCCGCCGGCGTGGACCACACGACAATCCGGGGCAACGCGCCCTACGATCTCATCATCGCCAATATCCTGGCTGGCCCGCTGGTGGAGCTTTCCCCCCATATCGGCCGCATCGCCGATCGTGGCGCCGCCATCATTCTCTCGGGCCTGCTCAACACCCAGGCCCAGCGCATCATCGCCGCCTATAACCGTCAGGGCATGGTGCTCAAGGACCGTATTGTCCGCAAGGACTGGACAACCTTGATCCTTGAAAAAGCATAACAAAAAGCCCCGGCAGCCGGTAGGCCGTAGGGGCTCATGTTCACACTGGCAATGTGGGGCTGTTCAGCCCCAGGCGACTCTATTCGGCCGCGCCCTTCTTGGACGTGCCGAAGTCACACCCGTAAATCCGCGTATAGCGATCGACCTGACGAGCCGCTTCACGGCTGCGGGCGTCGATCATGGCATCGAGTGCCTTGCGGAAGAAGCTCTTGTCTTCAACCATGTCATCTCTCCTTGCTTGGCAAATTGGGGTAGCCTTGCCTTCGAGACAATAGATAGAGCCATTCGCTTCTGTTAGTTAGACCTCAAAGCGAAACCCAGCCATGCCGGAAGCGCATGGACGGTTAACGAGAAAGTCCATCATGCAAGACTACGCCGCCATCCCAGACGCCAGGTTCCAGACCTTCGACGAAACATCGGACCCCGCCCAGGTCGCCCCGCGCCTCGCTACCCTCCGATCCACCTTCGCAGGCCTGAACATCGACGGATTTCTGATCCCGCGCACCGACGTCCACCAGGGCGAATATGTCCCCGATTGCGATGCGCGCCTTGCCTACCTCACCGGCTTCACCGGCTCGGCGGGCATGGCCGTGGTGACGACCGATCTCGCCGCGCTGTTCGTGGACAGCCGCTATACGCTCCAGGCCCCTGCCCAGACCGACACGGCGCTCGTCTCTATTCACGACACCACATCGACAAGTCCCGGCGACTGGATGGCCCAGAACCTCCCATC
>NZ_CAXAXY010000040.1:0-24062 GCF_963972885.1 uncultured Pelagibacterium sp.
AGCTTGCGCTCGATCTTCTCATATCGCCTCTCTACATGCGCATGATCGTTCATTCCAAAAACACGGCAATGGCCGAGATCGACAGGCAGGCAATCGCAATCGAGGCTGCAATCAAGGCCTGTTGAGCCGGCGGCCCCGATCAAGCCAGTGCGGTCGAGCGGCCCATGGATCCCGCCGGTCTGGAACGAGCGGCCATCGATTTCCGATCTCTGAGCAAATCATCGCAAGAACGGCATCGTCGCCGCAGGGGCTGCGACGCCCTGTCGGCGCAGTTCGCTAGCCTGTCGGGCGAACGGACGGCACGCGGTGTGGACCAAGGGAAGGATTTGCGATGCCTGGGCACGATGAGCGGAACTCACGCCTTACGACAACGGCCGGCGCCCCGGTTGCCGACAACCAAGACAGTCTGACGGCCGGCGATCGGGGCCCGGTTCTCATGCAGGACTGGCAGTTGATCGAAAAACTGGCCCACCAGAACCGGGAGCGGATTCCCGAGCGGGTGGTCCACGCCAAGGGCTGGGGTGCGCATGGCATTTTCACGGTGACGGGCGACATTTCGCACCTGACCTGCGCCAGGGTGCTGCAGCCGGGGACACAGACCCCCATGATCGCGCGGTTCTCGACGGTCGCCGGCGAGATGGGAGCGGCCGATCATGAGCGCGATGTCCGTGGCTTTGCACTCAAGTTCTATACGGAAGAGGGGAACTGGGATCTGGTGGGCAACAACACGCCGGTGTTTTTCGTGCGTGATCCGCTCAAATTCCCCGACTTCATTCACACCCAGAAGCGCCACCCGCGCACCAATCTGCGCTCGGCGAGGGCAATGTGGGATTTCTGGTCGCTTTCGCCCGAAAGCCTGCATCAGGTAACGATCCTGTTTTCCGACCGCGGCCTGCCGGTCAGCCCGATGCACATGAATGGCTATGGCAGCCATACCTACAGCCTGTGGAACGACACGGGCGATCGGGTCTGGGTCAAATTTCACTTCAAGACCTGTCAGGGCCATCGCCACTACACCAACGCCGAGGCGGAGACGGTCGTGGGGAAAACCCGTGAGGGGTATCAGGAAGCGCTGTTCGGCGCGATCGAGGACGGCAACGCTCCGCGATGGATCGTGCAGGTCCAGATCATGACACAAGCGCAGGCGGACGCACTGCCCTTCAATCCGTTCGACGTGACAAAGGTCTGGCCCCATGCCGATTTTCCGCCGGTCGAGATCGGTATGCTCGAACTCAACCGCAATCCCGACAACTACTTTACCGAGATCGAGCAGCTGGCCTTCAGCCCCTCAAACGTCGTGCGCGGCATCGGCCACTCGCCCGACAGGATGCTCCAGGGCAGGATCTTCGCCTATGCGGACGCCCATCGCTACAGGCTGGGCACGCACTACGAGGCCCTGCCGGTCAACCGGCCCCGATGTCCCGTGCACCATTATCACAAGGACGGGGCGATGCGATTTTTCGAGAACGCGCCCAACTCCGACGCCTATTATGAGCCCAACAGCTTCGGCGGTCCGATCGAGGAGCGCTCGTTCGCCGAGCCGCCGCTCAGGATCGAAGGGCCGGCCACCCGGTACGATCATCGGGCGGAGAACGACGATTTCAGCCAGCCCCGCGCGCTGTTTGTGCTGTTCGACGACGGCGAGAAGGCCAGGCTTTTCGCCAACATCGCCGCGGCGATGAGCGGCGTTCCCGATTTCATCATCGAACGCCAGATCGAGCTTTTCGCGCAGGTTCATCCCGATTTCGGCGCCGGCGTCTGTGCCGCTCTGGATGCGGTGGATCCCCAATTCTGACCACGTCCGGCGGGTCCACCCCGCCCGCCGGACCGTGCGCCGACGAGAGCGCAAAGCCCGCCCCGCGATCTCGTCGGCCCCTAAGGGGACGAACAGGCTCTGGTGGTCAGCTTCTGCGCATCATGATCATCTTTTCCTGGGTCATGTCGCGCATGGTGTAGGGAATGCCGCCGGTGCCGTATCCGGATTCCCTGCGACCGGCGAAAGGCATCCAGTCCGTGCGGAAGGCGGTGGGATCGTTGATCATCACCGCGGAAGCATCGAGACGGTCGGCAGCGCGCAGGGCAACATCGATGTCCTGTGCGAAAACGCTTGCCTGGAAGGCGGTCGGCAATGCGTTGGCCTGACCGATAGCGGCGTTGAGGTCAGTGTAGCGATAGACCGCGACCATCGGGCCGAACACCTCCAGCACCGATACCCTGGCGTCCGCGGCCGGATCGAGCAGGACCGTGGGCTCAAGGGTCGTCTCGGAGAGGCGCTTGCCGCCGGTGGCCAGCGTGGCCCCGCCCTCGAGCGCTTCAGCGATCCACCGTTCGACCCGGTCGGCTTCACGCGGCAGGATGAGCGGGCCGACTTCGGTATCGCCGAGGGCGGGGTCGGCGGTGCGCAGTTTTTCCACGCGGGCGACGAGCCTTTGGGTGAAATCATCGGCAATGTCGGCATGGACGAAGATGCGCTGCGTCGACACGCAGACCTGTCCGGCATGGTAGTAGCCGCCTTTGACGATGGGCTCGATCACCCTGCCGAGATCGGCGCTGCGGTCGACGATGGCGGGTGCGGCGCCGCCATGCTCGAGCGCCGAGCGCGTGCCGGGGGCAAGCTTGGAATGCAGCGACCAGCCGACCCGGGACGAGCCAATGAAGCTGAGGAAGGCGATGCGGCTGTCGGTGGCCAGACTTTCGGCCAGTGCGTTGTCTTGCGTGATGAAGGTCTGGCACCACGGCTCGGGCAGGCCCGCCTCGCGGACGAGCGCCACGAAGTCGATGCAGGAGAGCGGGGTCGTGGCGGCCGGCTTGACGATGACCGGGCAGCCCACCGCGATGGCCGGGGCGACCTGATGAACGATCAGGTTCAGCGGATGGTTGAAGGCGGAAATCGCCGCGACGATGCCGATGGGCTCCCTGGTGGTGAAGGCCCAGCGGTCCTCGGCGGCGGGCGAGAGTCCCATGGGGATCTCGCGGCCGGCGAAATTGCGCAGCTCGTCGGCAGCGTTGTGAACCCCATCGATGGCGCGGTTGGTCTCGATGATGGCATCGGGCAGCGGCTTGCCGCCTTCGCGGGCGATCTGCATGGCAAGATGATCGCGCCTGCCTTCCATCAGCGCGGCCAGCTTGCGCAGGATTGCGATGCGCCGGTGGGGCTTCAGCCAGCCGTCGCGATCGGCAAAGACCCTTCCCGCCGCCTGCAGTTTGCGCTCCAGCGCGGCGGCATCGTCGGTTTCGATTTCGGCGATCGGCGCGCGATCGAATGCCTGCACGACTGTCAGCATTGTTGGTCTCCCTTCGCTCGATTACGCGAGTTGCACATCGGGCCTGCGGTTGCGCAGCTCGTCGACGAGAACGCGGGTGTTCTCGGAATAGTCGATCGGCACATCGACCAGGTGGACGCCCCGCCGGCAAAGGCGGCCTCGAGCGTGGGCACGAGATCCTCGACCGCGCTGACGCGGGAACCCTTTGCACCATAGGCCTGGGCGTAGCGCACGAAATCGGGATTGCCGAAGCTCATGCCGAAATCGGGAAAGCCGTCGACCGCCTGCTTCCAGCGGATCATGCCATAGGCATTGTCGTTGAGGATGACCACCACAAGGTTCAGCCCGAGCCGCACCGCCGTTTCCATCTCCTGGGAGTTCATCATGAAACCGCCATCGCCGCACACTGCCATGACGCGTCGGTCGGGATAGAGCATTGCCGCCATCATCGCCGAGGGCAGGCCGGCGCCCATCGTGGCGAGCGCATTGTCGAGCAGCAGGGTGTTGGCGACATGGGTGCGGTAATTGCGGGCGAACCAGATCTTGTACATGCCGTTGTCGAGGCAGACGATGCCGTCTTCCGGCATCACCTGTCGGACATCGTGGACGATGCGCTGCGGCGTGGGCGGGAAGCGCTCTTCGGTGGTGCGGTCGTTGATGCGGGCGAGGATACGCTGACGCAGGTCGAGCATCCCCTCGTCGGGCGAGAGTTTTCCCTCGAGCCGCTCGGCAAGTCCTTCGATCGTGGCCCCGATATCGCCGATCACCTCGAAATCGGGATGATAGACCTGTTCGACCGTGGCGGACTGGTAACCGACATGGATGACCTTCGGTCCGCCCGCGCTTTTCATGAGGAAGGGCGGCTTTTCGATGGTGTCGTGACCTATCGCGATGATCAGGTCGGCACGATCGACAGCCTCGTGCACATAGTCGCCTTCCGAAAGCGCCGCAGTGCCCATGTAGAGGTTCGAGCCGCCGGTGACCGCGCCCTTGCCCATCTGGGTGTTGAAGAAAGGCAGCCTCGTGCGTCTCACGCAGGCCGAAAGCGCCTCGACCAGCGCGGGCCGGTTGCCCACCGCGCCGATCATCACGAGCGGGCGCCTGGCGGAAAGGATCATTTCGGCTGCGCTCTCGAGTGCGGCGGTGCTGGCCACAGGGCGGTCAACCGTATGGCGCGCCATGACCGAGATGTTTGCGACCTCGGTGCCCGCAACATCCTCGGGCAGTTCGAGATGCACCGGTCCCGGCCGCTCCTCCATGGCGACGCGAAAGGCGTCGCGCACCGTCGAGGGTATGGCGGCGGCACTGACGATCTGGCGCGTCATCTTGGTCAGCGGTTTCATCGAAGCGACGATATCGACGATCTGAAAGCGGGCCTGCTTTGCGCTCATCACCGGCTTCTGACCGGTGATGAGGATCATCGGCATGGCGCCGAGATGGGCGTAGGCGGCGCCGGTCGAGAAATTGAGCGCCCCCGGGCCGAGCGTGGCGAGGCAGACGCCGGGCTTGCCGGTGAGCCGACCATGGGTCGCCGCCATGAAAGCGGCGGCCTGCTCATGGCGGGTCAGAACCAGCTCGATGCCGGAGGTCCGCAACGACTCCAACAGGTCGAGATTTTCTTCGCCGGGCACGCCGAAAATGCGTTCAACGCCTTCGTTTTCGAGCGCTGCCACAAGAAGGTCCGATCCTTTGGGCATTTTTGGGTCCTTTATGTTGGCCGTTTCGGGGGAACGCACGGCAAAAACGGGTAGCCAAAGCGGTTTAGAGCCAAGGGTTTGATTGACTCAAATCCCTGGCTCTAAACCCTTGTCTTGTCGCGTATCCGAACCGCAAATCGTTTCCACTCTTGCTGGACACGCTCTAGCCGACAACGATGTCGGAATATTGAGGGTGGCGGGCATAATAGGCACCCATGAAAGAGCAGCGCAGGACGACTTTGTCGCCGCGCGCCCGGATCGTATCGAATACACCCCGGGCGAGCCGGGAGCCGACCCCCTGGCCCGTGAACCGGTACGGCACATCGGTATGGGTGAGGATCAACCGGCCATCCTCCACGCGATAATAGGCGGCTGCGATTTCACCATCGCTGCCCTCTATCGGCAACTCGAAACGATGTGCGGCGGGATTGTCTATAACGGTGCTCATGTGTTGCCCCGGGCCTGTGGATCGGCAGCGTCCTGAGGGTTATCGGACATTTGCGACGTCTTGTGGGCATCCTGGACGATGGTGGCGACTGGCGCGCCTGTCCGACCATAAACTAGTCAACGCCGCAGGCTCTGCGGTGCAGCATCTGCCTGGTTGGTGCCGTTCTTGCTTCCTTCTTGCGCCTTGGCAGGGACCAGGCTTGAGTTGGTCCGGCAACTTGGAGACGGTGCCAGCAAAGCGAATGCGTGACGCCAAACTGCCTGGAATTTATACAATGGCATTGCTTTCGGCGGCACGCTAGAGCGCGCTCCAGTTACACTGCGTAGCGAAACGGGGAACGCTGGATGGACACTGACGATTTGCGGATATTTGTGGAAGTGGCCGATGCCGGAGGCGTATCGGCTGCCGCGCGTCGGCTTGGCGTGTCCAAGTCGGTGGTCAGCCGTCGCCTTTTCCGGCTCGAGGCGGAGCTTGGCGTCCAGCTTCTTGCCCGAACCACGCGCGGCGCGGCGCTGACCGAAGCGGGGGTTGCGTTTCGCGACCATGCGGCAAGAGTGGGCGCGGAGATCGATGCGGCCAGGGAAACGATCCAGCCTTCCGGTGATCTTACCGGCCGCCTGCGTATCGCAATGCCCCTCACATTCGGTCCGACCCATCTCGCTCCGGTTCTGGCGGATCTGGCGCGCCGCTATCCAAGGCTTCACATTCACTCATCTTACAGCGACCGCTTTGTCGACCTCATCGCCGAGGGTTTCGATTGCGCGATCCGGGTCGGCTATATGCAGGACTCCAATCTGGTTGCCAGGCGTGTGGGCGCGATCCATGGAAAGTTTCTCGCCAGTCCCAGCTACATTGCAGAGCACGGCGCACCTGAGGCGCCGGCAGAGATCGCTTATCACCAAGCGCTGATGCAGGGCACCGAAGCCTGGCAATTTGTGGACGGCGACAAAATCGTCACCATCAATCCGCAGGGACGCTACAAGGCGGACAACGGCATCGCGCTCGCGGCGGCGGCTGCTGCCGGGTTGGGGGTCGCATGGCTGCCCGACTGCGTCACCGACGCCTATGTCGCCTCGGGCGCTCTTGTTCCGATCATGACACGCTACCCGGTGCCTTCGGCAGGGGTTTTCGTCATTCGGCCGCCAGGGCAGCACCCCTCGCGAAAAATAAGGATATTGACCGAGTTGTTGATCGAGCGCCTTGGTGAAGACCCGTGCCTTGTGGCCGTCGCGCGCTGACGATGGATTGGCGCGTGGGGAGCCTGGCGTTGCATTTGCTGCGACACAGCTCAGCGGGTCACGGCGCTAGCGGCAAGGCTGACTGCCAGATACCACGACGTCCAGGCCAGATCGGACCATGGGGACGGAAAGGATGACGATATGAGCTGGAACCCGGCAATCGAACCAGGCTGCCCCGACGATGTCGGAATCGACGCGATCGAGACCCTCATAGTGCCGCGCTCGCGCGACCTTGGCGATTTTCAGGTCCGGCGCGCGCTGCCCGCGCCGAAGCGGCAGATGGTCGGTCCGTTCATTTTCTTCGATCAGGCCGGACCGGCGGAATTGCTGACCGGGCAGGGCGTGGACGTGCGGCCCCATCCCCATATCGGGCTGGGCACGGTGACCTACCTGTTCCAGGGCGACTTCCATCACCGTGACAGCACCGGCGCCGATCAGGTCATCAGTCCCGGCGCGCTGAACTGGATGGTGGCAGGGCGGGGCGTGACGCATTCCGAGCGCACCTCGGCAACCGCGCGAAGCGGCCCGAACAGCCTGTTCGGGATCCAGACCTGGCTGGCCTTGCCGGACAGCCATGAGGATGTAGCGCCCAGCTTCGAGCATCACGGCAAGGCGGCGCTGCCCATGATCGAGGATCGCGGCATTTCGGTTCGGCTTATTCTCGGAAATGCTTATGGCAAGAGCGCGCCGGCCAAGATGCTCTCGGAGACCTTCTATGCCGATGTGAAACTCGATCCGGGAAGCCGGCTGCCCATGCCGGACGATCACGAGGATCGGGGCATCTACATCGTCGAGGGCTCGATCTCGGTGGCCGGACAGGATTTCGCCGCCTCGCAGATGATGGTGTTCCGGCCGGGGGACCGCATCACGGTCGCCGCAGGCGATCAGGGGGCGCGGCTCATGATCCTGGGCGGCGCGACGTTCAACGGGCCGCGCTACATCTGGTGGAACTTTGTTGCCTCCTCCCAGGAGCGCATCGAGCGCGCCAAGGCAGAATGGCGCGCCGCGAACTGGGGCCAGGGACGTTTCGATTTGCCCGTCAACGACCGCGATGAACACATCCCGCTTCCCGAGTGATGGCAAAAAGGCGAAAGGAACAGCAATGAGCAACTGGCCCCAACTCGACTATCTGAGCTGGCGTGAAACGTGTTCGGCTCTCCACCTCTATTTACAGATCGCCGGAAAGTACCGGCTGGCCCATACGCCGTGGCTCAACCATTCCTGGAACGCGACCTTTTATGTTACCCCGAGCGGTCTGGCCTCTTCGCCCATTCCCGACGGGCCGGGCATCGAAATTCTGTTCGACCTTCGCGAGCACAGGGTCGTGGGCACCTGCGGCAATGGCCGCAAGGCATCGTTCGATCTGGGGGCATCGACGGTCGCGACATTTCATGGTCGCTTCGTGCAACTGATTTCGGACCTTGGGGGGACCCCGACCTTCAACGGCAGCCCCAACGAGGTGCCGTTTCCGGTTCCCTTCGCCGAGGACGACCGCGATCGGCCCTATGACCGGCAAGCCGTGCAAAGCTTCCACCAGAGCCTGATCGCCGTCGATAGGGTCTTTAACCGGTTTCGCACCGCGTTTCTGGGCAAGTCCAGTCCGGTTCATCTGTTTTGGGGCGCTCTCGATCTGGCCGTCACGCGCTTTTCGGGGCGACGCGCGCCGCTGCATCCTGCCGGGATCCCGGCATTGCCCGATGACGTGGCCCAGGAGGCCTACGATCGCGAGGTGTCGTCGGCCGGGTTCTGGCCGGGCGGTGGCGGGATCGATTATCCGGCCTTCTATGCCTACGCCTATCCAGCGCCCGGCGGTTATCGCGCGGCGGCCGTGCAGCCCGACGCCGCGTTCTGGCACGAGGGCATGTCCGAATTCGTGCTGCCCTACGCGGCCGTGCAGGCGGCGGCCGATCCCGATGAGACCCTGATGGCGTTCCTTGTCTCGACCTACGAGGCGGCGGCCGATCTGGGCGGATGGGACCGCGATCTTCTCGAATGCGCGCATGGTCAGCCGCGAAAGGTGCGCACGCCGGATGCCGCGCTGGCAACACATGCGCCGCCGGCCGGCGATGAGGAGAAGGTCGAGCGGCTGGATGGTTCGTCCAAGGGGCGATACCGTCTGATCATCGATGGCATCGAGGCAGAGATGACCTACAGCCGGGCCGGCCAGGGACTGATCATCATCGACCACACGGAAGTCCCTGCGGCCCTGCGCGGCCGCAAGGTTGGCGAGCGGCTGGTGCGCCAGGCGATCGAGGATGCGCGTCGCGACGGCGTCGCCATCATGCCGCTGTGCCCGTTCGCCAAAGCGCAGATCGGCCGGCATCCGGAGTGGCAGGACGTGCTGCACCGGTGACATTATGAAAATCGAGCGACAGGAGCGATGAAATGAGCGTTGTGAACTATCGGGTTGTCGAACATGACGGCGGCTGGGCCTATCGGGTGGATGGGACCTTTTCGGAAACATTTCCGACCCATGACGCGGCCTTCGGTGCGGCGCGGCGGGCGGCCTGCAAGCAGTTGCAGCCGGGCGAGACCACAGGCATTGCCTGGGAGGACGAGAGCGGCCACTGGCACGCCGAACTCTCACGCGCCAGCGACAGGCCCCAGGCAAGAGTCCTCGACTGAGGCAGTGCTGCGGTGATGTCCATACCGGCCGGGCAAACCGGGGCGTGCTAGAGCGTGTCCAGAAAAAGTGGAAACGGTTTTTCGGTTCGGACCCGCGACAAAACAAGGGGTTTAGAGCCAAGGATTTGAGTCAATCAAATCCTGAATGGCTCTAGTCGAAAAAGGCCTGGTCGTCCGGCTCCAGATAAGGTCTTGCCCGTTCCGGGATCAGGTCCACGCCCATGCCGGGGCGCTCGGACACGGCGATTTTGCCATTGACCACTATGGGATTGGGCAGACCCTCAACGATGTCGTACCACCAGGAGGGGTCGCCGGTGGTGTATTCGAATGCGATGAAATTGTCGGGCAGGGTGGCGCACACCTGAACGAGGGCGCCCAGGCCGAGCAGGCCATTGGCGGTGCCGTGGGGCGCCATCATGATGCCGTGGATATCGGCAAATTCGGCGATCCATTTGAGTTCTGCAATACCGCCCACATCCGCCGGGTCGGGGCCGACGACGTGCACGGCATTGCGCTCGATCAGCTCCTTGAAATTGTGCCGCAGATAAATCTGCTCGCCGGTGTGAATGGGCGTGGTCGAGCCACGCGTGAGTTCCCTATAGCTGCCGGCATCCACCCACGGCGTGTAATCGCCCGACAGAAGATCTTCGATCCACATCAGCGAATAGGGTTCGAGGCGGCGGGCGAGCTTTATGGCGTCCGAGAGCATCCAGCCCGGACCGCAATCGAGCGCCAGGCCAACCTTGTCTCCTGCCACCTCCTTCATCGCGGCTACGCAATCGACAAACAGATTGAGACCCTTTTCGGTGATCGGGCCGCGGTCAAGGGCACCATGCAAGGGGCTGGCGGTGGGATCCCCATAGTAGAAATCGGGCACGGCGCGTTTCATGTCCGAGTGAAACCCGATCGGCTGCTTTATGATGGTGAACCCTTCAGGGGACTGCATCATCGCCTTGAGATCGGCCGCATAATCTTGCGGCCGATGGCCGGCCAGCGGAAAGCGAACGGCGCCGTTATAGACCCTGACGCTGTCACGAACCTTGCCCCCCAACAGGCGATGCACCGGAACATTTGCGGCCTTGCCGGCGATATCCCACAGGGCCATCTCTATGACGCTCACGGCGCTGCCCCAGGGTTTGAAACCGCCACGCTGGCGAATTTTGCGCATCACGCGCTCAACCAGCCTTGGGTCCTCGCCGAGCAGGGCATCGCGCAGGGCCAGAATGTGGGGTTTGAGATAGGTTTTCCAGGTCTCGGCCTGAGCATAGCCCGAAATGCCCTGGTCAGTGACGATCCTCACCACCGGGCTCTTGCCGATGATGGCGCATCGCAGGTCAACGATCTTCATGGTTTTCTCCCCCAAGCCCTATTCGGGCATGTCCTTTGTCATTGCCTGGGCCGTTTCGAGCGCAGCCAGCCGGATCTCCTCCATGCGGCGGGGCTCGGTCCCGGCCAGAAAGGGGACGCTCAGCGCGGCAACCATCCGCCCGGACCGCGTTCTGACCGGCACGGCGTAAGCGTGGATGGACGGCGCGTTCTCTCCCTTGTCCTGGGCCCAGCCCAGCCGCCGGATGCGGGCGAGTTCACTGCGCAATCTCTTGGGGTCGGTGATGGTCCGGCCGGTATAGGCCGCCAGCGGCTTGATGAGCCAATAATCGAGAACATCACGCTCGAGAGAGGCGAGCAGCAGCTTGCTGGCCGCACCGGCATGAATGGGCATGCGTTGCCCCGGCGCGACGGTCAGCGCATATTCGCGCCGCCCCTGTGCCGCTGCGAGGACGAGGATGCCATCGTCATCGATCACGCTGAGCTTGACGCCCTCGCCGAGGTCGCTGGCCAGCCGATCAAGATGAGGCTGGCAGATGGCCACAAGATCGAGCTCGCTTGCCCTCGAGGCAACATGGGAGGCAAAGGTGAGCAGGCGGCGGCCGAGATGGTAGATCCCCGCATCGTCGCGCCGCACCATTTCGTGGTGCTGGAGGGTGTTGACGATGCGATAGACGGTGGTGCGTGGCAGGCCGAGCTCACTCGTCAGGTCACGAATGGTCAGTCCCGCGGGACGCTGCTCGATGGCGGTCAGGACCTCCATCATCCGATCGATCACGGGAATGGTGTGCTTGCTGGCGCTGTCTTCGGCGATTTCGGCCATGCGTCGGGAAACTCCAGTTGACAATCGGTGTTGTCCATCTAGCATAGCGATATGAACTGATAAAGTTCAAATGTGAATTTATCGCCCTGTTTCTGCCCGGAGGAGGCGCAGGGTCTGCAAGGCGGTTCGGGCCGGGATCGAATCCCGACCGGGCGTCACAGTGCCAGGGAGGCCAATCGTTCATGCTGACAGTCAGCCGCATTACCCACATCGCCATCAAGGTGACCGATATCGAGGCCACGCTGGGCTTTTATGTCGGGCAGTTGGGGTTTGAAGAAATGTTCCGTCTCGATCGAGACGGAAAGCTGTGGATCGTCTATCTGCGGATAAGCGACACCCAATACCTCGAGATCTTTCCGGGGGGAGAGGGTGTGGGCGTGCCCGGACCGGAAAGAACGGGATACAATCACATGTGTCTCGAAGTGCCCGATATCGAGGCCTCTGCCAGGGAGCTGGAAGCTGCCGGTGTCGAGCTTGCCAAGCCGGTCGTCGATGGCGCCGATGGAAACCGTCAGGCCTGGATCGCGGATCCGGACGGCCACAGGATCGAACTTATGGAAATGTCGCCCAACAGTTTCCAGGCTGACGCCATTGCGCGCATCAGGGGGGAGTAGCCGGCCATGGCGCGGATCACATATTTGACAGCCATCGATTTTGGCGTGGGCGCGGTCGGCGAACTGGCGGCGGCTGCAAAGGAGCTTTCGGTCAAGCGGCCCCTTGTGGTGTCGGATCGCGGGCTTGCCGGCACCGGGCTGCTCGACACGGTCATGGCGCAATTGCCCGATGCTGTCGCTTTCCTCGACACGCCCTCAAATCCCACTGAACACGCCGTCGCGGCGGCGCGTGCACTGTATGAGCAGGAAGGGTGCGACGGGGTCGTTGCGCTCGGGGGCGGCTCGCCCATCGATCTGGCCAAGGGCGTGGCGCTTACGGCAACCCATGCCGGGGCGCTCGAAACCTACGCGGCCATCTATGGCGGGGTTGAACGGATCACGTCGGCGGTTGCGCCGGTGATCGCCATTCCCACGACGGCCGGAACGGGCGCGGAAGTGGGGCGCGCTGCGCTCCTGACGCTCGAGGATGGCCGCAAGCTCGGCTTTATCAGCCCTTACCTTATCCCGCGTCGTGCCATTTGCGATCCCGAACTCACGCTGGGCCTGCCGCCCGGCCTGACCGCCGCCACCGGGCTCGATGCGCTCTCGCATTGTATCGAAACCCTGTTTTCGCCACGCTTCAATCCAACCGCCGAGGCGATTGCTCTCGATGGTGCGGGCCGGATATGGCGCAATCTCGAAATCGCTTACAAGAGCGGAAACGATATCGAGGCGCGCAGCGAGCTCATGATCGGCGCGCTTCATGGCGGGCTGTCGTTTCAGAAAGGGCTTGGCGCCGTGCACGCGCTCAGCCATGCGCTGGGTGGTTTGTCCGAACCCAAACTCCATCATGGCACGCTCAATGCGTTGCTCATGCCCGTTGTGGTGCGGTTCAACGCACAGGCGGTGGGCGACAAGATGGATCGGCTCAAAATGGCCATGGGGCTCGGGCCGCACGAGGATCTTGCCGATGCGCTCGAGGCCCTCAATGGACGCCTCGATATGCCGCCGGGCCTTGCCGCGCTTGGTGTGCGGCGCGAGCAGTTCGACTGGCTCATCGAGCGCGCGCTTGCCGACCACAGCCACGCCACCAACCCTCGCGAGCCGAGCGCGCGTGACTATCGAGACATGCTCGAAGCGGTGTTCGAGCCGCACGCCAGGGAGGCCGGGCAATGAAAATCACGGGGCTGAAGACGTTTGTCGCCAATGTGCAGCGAACCAATTTCGTTTTCGTCAAACTCTATACCGATGAAGGTTTTGAAGGGGTTGGCGAGGCGACGCTGGAATGGAAAACGCTCACGGTCGTCGCTGCGCTTGAAGAGCTCGAGCGCGTGGTGGTGGGGCGCGATCCGTTTGCCAGCGATGCGCTGATCGAGGAGTTGCATCGCGACAGCTACTGGCGCACGGGAGCCGTTTTCCGAACGGCGCTGGGGGCGATCGATGCCGCCCTTCTCGATATCAAGGGCAAGGCGCTCAACGTGCCGGCCTATGAGCTTTTGGGCGGGCGTTATCGTGACCGCGTCAAATGCTACGCAAATCACTGGTATTTCGGCGCAACGACCCCCGATCAGTACGCCGACCTGGCGCGCAAGGCGGTCGCGATGGGGTATGGCGCCCTGAAATGGGACCCCTTCGATGCCGCCGATCTGGAGATGACGCGGGCCGAGCGCGCCAAAACGATCGATATCGTTGCGGCCGTGCGCGAGGCCGTCGGACCGAACGTCGATCTCATGCTCGACGTTCACGGACGTCTCAACGTTCCCACGGCCATCGCCATGTGTCGGGCGCTGGAGCCCTATGATCTCACCTGGATCGAAGAGCCTACACCGCCCGAAAACATCGATGCTCTGGCGCAGGTGCGCCGCGCCAGTCCGGTGCCCATTGCGGCCGGGGAGCGCTGGTACGAGCCGTCGCGGTTTGTCGAGGCCCTGCAGAAAGAGGCTGTCGATATCCTGCAGCCGGACGTGTCCCATGCCGGGGGGTTGGCCGAAACCAAACGTATCGCCCACATGGCCCATGCCAGCCTGATTCCGGTGGCGCCGCACAATCCGGTCGGTCCGGTGATGAACGCCATGACGCTTCACACAGCGATCGCCATTCCCAATTTCATGGTGTTCGAGACGGTGTCGGTGGACGTGCCCTGGCGCAAGACACTGGTCCGCGAAACGCTGCAATTTGAGGACGGTGCTCTGCTGGCGCCGACGGCGCCAGGGCTCGGTGTCGAGCTGATCGAAGAGGCCTGCGCGCAGTTTCCCTACGTCGCCACCAACGTTCCGCTGTTCAACGGGACGATCAATACAGCCGGCATCGCCGGCGGGGCGGCCACATTCGATAAAAGCGAAGACTGACAGCCCATCCCCGTGCGTCTGCGCAGTTGACAAGCGGGGATTTTTTGCACCATAGTTATCAGTAGAACTGGTTAAGTTCAAATATGAACTAAAATTGGTTTGCCACTTGGGAGAGTGGTTGCGCCGTGGAGGCGGCGGGAGCGGCCATTGCCCGCTCCGGCAGATATCGCCGAACGGTGATCTGGACGGCTCGGATATCGAGCCCAACTGGCGAATGTTTCGCCCAGGGAGGAGAACATGACGATTTTCAGAAAGACCGCCGTCTTGGCGGCAAGTGCATCGACCCTGGCCATGATGGCCGGAACCGCGATGGCCGGGACGGTCACCTGGTGGTCCCCGAATTTCCATGCGCCAAGGGCCACCGAGCTCGTCGCGCAGTTCGAAGCCGAACATCCCGACATCGATATCGTGATCGAGGAGACGACTTCCGACGGTCTACCCCAGCGTGTCATCACGGCCCTGCAGTCGGGTTCGGCGCCCGACATCATCGATGTCCAGCACGGCTGGATTGCCGGATATGCCCAGAACGGCCTGGTCATGCCGCTTGACGATATCATCAACGATCCGGACGATTTCATTCCCGCAGCGCTCGATTACGTGCGCTGGGAGGGCGAGACCTATGGCCTTCCCTTCCGGGCCGAAGGTCTGGCGGTGATTTACAACCGCGGTCATTTCGAGGCGGCCGGGCTCGACCCCGACAGCCCGCCCCAGACATGGTCCGAGCTGGTCGAGGCCGCGACCGCGCTGACCGGTGATGGCCAGTATGGCTTTGCGATCACCGGTGGTGGCGAGGTCGGCAACACGATCTTCCGGTCGCTGCCCTTCATCTGGATGAATGGCGGGTCGATCATCTCCGAAGACGGCTCAGAGGCGACCGTCAACCAGCCCGAGGCCGTCGAGGCCGTCAAATTCTATACCGACATGCTCGTCGAGCATGGGGTGTCTCCGTCCTCGACGCTCGAAAATGACGGCACGGCCAACCGTCGGCTGTTCATTGCCGAGGCCGTTTCGATGTATCAGGCCGGCCAGTTCGATATTGCATCGATCGAACAGGAAAATCCTGATATCGACCTGGGCGTGATGGAAATGCCGCATCCGGAAGGTGCCAATACCTCCGCGATCCTTGGCGGCTGGAGCTTCATCGTTCCGACCGACGCCAACAATCCCGAGGAAGCCAAGATCTTCATCGAGTGGATGGCGCAGCCGGAAAACATGGGTGTTTACACCGACACCTTCCCGGCCCGTGAGTCGGCAATGGATATGGAGCGCTTCCAGGACCCGCAGCTGGCCCCCTATCGCGAAGTGCTGCCCTTTACGCAGCCGGTGCCCACGCACCCGGCATGGGTACAGATCACGCAGGCCTATTTCGATGGCATCCAGCGGATTCTGATCGGACAGCAGGACGCTCAGGCCGCGATGGATGATGCGGCTCTCGATATCCAGGATCTCCTGGACCAGTACTGAGCCTTTCAAGGGATGCCGGCCTGGCTGGCCGGCATCCCGTTCCAATCAAATCTGGAGCATGTCGTCATGGGACGGATATCCCCGGGCCTTCTTTTTGCACTGCCGGCACTGATCGTGCTGACCATGCTGGTTGCCTACCCCGTCATGTATACGGGTCTGCTCAGCGTCACCGATCAGCAGGGCAATTTCGTTGGCATCGATAATTTCCAGCGGGTCCTGGGGGCGCGCACCACGCCGATCGCCTTCACCAACACCTTGTGGTGGGTCGGGGGCTCGGTCGTCCTTCAGGTCGTGCTCGGCACCGCAACGGCCATCCTTCTCAACGAGAAATTTCCCGGACGCGGTATCTTGCGCTCGATCGCCGTCATTCCATGGGTGGTGCCCGGCATCGTGGCGGCGCTGACCTGGGCATGGATGTTTCATACCGAGTTCGGCATCATCAACTACATGCTGACGGCGCCCGGCATCATCGATGAGCCGGTGGGCTGGCTCACCAATCCCGATACGGTGATGCCCGCAATGATCGCGATCAACGTCTGGAAGCTGTTTCCGTTCGTTTCCATCATGGTGCTCGCGGGCCTGCAATCGATCCCCAAGGATCTCTACGAAGCCGCGCGGGTCGACGGGTCCAACTTTCTCGACGAAACCTGGCATGTGACCCTGCCGCAGGTGCGTCCGGTCATCGTCGCCGTCACGCTGCTGCTGGTGATTTGGGCGCTCAACCACATCACGACGATCTACGCAATCACCCGAGGCGGCCCGGCCAATCTGACCCTGATCACGCCCATCCAGATTTTCCGTCTCGCCTTTGAATCGGTCCAGTTCAACCAGGCTGCCGCCTTGTCGGTCCTGTTCTTTGCAGCGGTGATGATCATCGTGGCCATCTACATCAGAGTGTCATCGGCCCGAGAGGAGAAGGCGCTGTGAAACGGTCCAAAGCAAGTCTTGCCCTGATCTATGTCTGTGCCGCGCTCGTGGCCGCGGTGTGCCTGTTCCCGTTCCTGTGGATGTGGATGTCGTCGATCAAGGAGTTGCGCGAACTTTACACCATTCCCCCGGTGTGGTTCCCCGCGATGCCCACCCTGGAGAACTACCGCACGGTTCTGTTTGAATCCAATGTGCCGCGCTATTTCCTCAACAGCCTGATCATCTCGTTCGGCGCGACGGGGCTGGCGTTGTTCATCGCCATATTCGCCGCCTACGGGTTTGCGCGGTTCAAGTTCAGGGGCAAGACGTTTTACCAGTCCTTCGTTCTGATCGGTCAGCTTCTGCCCACGGCCGCCATCATCGTGCCGCTGTTTGTCACCCTGCGCACGCTGGGGCTGGTCAACACCTATCTGGGACTGATCCTGGTCTACATGATCATCACGCTGCCCTTGGCCGTGTGGATGCTCACGAGCTATTTCCGCTCGATCCCGGTCGAGCTCGAGGAGGCGGCCATCATCGACGGTTCCTCGCGCATCGGGGTCCTGTTCAGGATCACCCTGCCGCTCTCGATCCCCGGGATCATCGCGGTGCTGGTCTATTCGTTCGTCACCACCTGGAACGAGTTCATCTTCGCGCTGACCTTCGCCACCGATTCCTCGGTCAAGACCCTGCCGATCGGGCTGGCCGAATTCACCACCGAGTTCAATACCGACTGGGGCGCGGTCATGGCGGCGTCCATGATCATGACGGTGCCCATCGCCGTGCTGTTTTTGTCCATGCAGCGCATGTTCGTCGGCGGCATGACGGCCGGAGCCACCAAGGGCTGAACCGGCCAATTTCGAGACGTTTTGAGGAGTTCGCAACAATGATCGCAACAACCGCCCATGGCATCCCCAAACTCGGGCTCGGCACGTTCGGGCGCACGGGCGAGGACGGCGTTTCAGCCCTTCTCGATGCGCTTGAGATCGGGTATCGCCACATCGATACGGCGCAAAGCTACGATACCGAATCCAGCGTCGGCGAAGCGGTTCGCCGATCCGGGCTGGCGCGCTCGGAGGTCTTTATCACCACCAAGGTCGCCGATACCAACCTGGCCAGGGCCGATTTCCTGCCCTCGGTCGAAAAGAGCCTCGAGACCCTTGGCGTGGACGGGGTCGATCTGTTGCTGATCCATTGGCCATCGGACAAGGATGCGGTGCCTTTCGAGAATTACATGCTTGCCCTGGCGCACACACAGGAGAAGGGTTGGGCGAAACGCATAGGCGTTTCCAACTTTCCGATCGCCCTGCTCGAGAAGGCCGAGACGCTGCTGGGTGCCGGTGCCTTGAGCACCAACCAGGTGGAACTGCACCCTTTCCTTCAATCGCCCAAGCTCACGGCCTACGCCAAAGAAAAGGGCCTGCCGCTCACGGCCTATATGCCGCTGGCCAAGGGCAAGGTCAGCAAGGACGCCGTTCTGGAAAGAATTGGCGAAAAGCATGGCGTTACAGCCGCCGCGATCTCTCTGGCCTTCCTGATGGCCGAGGGTCATGTCGTCATCCCCGCCTCGTCCAGTCCGGACCGTTTGCGGGAAAACATGACGGCGATCGGGGTCACGCTCGACGCCGACGATATGGCGGCGATCCGCGCGCTCGATCAGGGTGGCCGCATGATCGATCCCGACAAGGCGCCAAAATGGGACGATTGAACGCCATTTCACACCAAGCCAACGCGACAGACGGGAACTGACAATGGGTACGGTATCGATAAAGGAAGCGCGAAAGGCGTACGGTGCGGTAGAGGTTCTGCACGGGGTCTCGCTCGACATAGCCGACGGGGAATTTGTCATACTGGTCGGCCCTTCGGGCTGCGGGAAATCCACGCTGCTGCGGATGATCGCCGGGCTCGAGGAGATTTCGGGCGGCACGGTTTCCATCGCGGATCGGGTCGTCAACGATCTGCCGCCCAAACAGCGCGACATCGCCATGGTCTTCCAGAGCTATGCGCTCTATCCGCACAAGACGGTCGCCCAGAATATGGGGTTTTCGCTCCATCTGGCGCGCACCCCCAAGGATGAGGTCGCACGGCGGGTTGATGATGCAGCGCGTATCCTGGGGCTCGAAAAGCTGCTCGATCGCTACCCGCGCCAACTCTCGGGCGGGCAGCGTCAGCGCGTGGCCATGGGCCGGGCCATCGTTCGCGACCCCGAAGTGTTTTTGTTCGATGAGCCGCTTTCGAACCTGGATGCGAAATTGCGCGTTGCCATGCGCACCGAGATCAAGGCGCTTCATCAGCGGCTGGGGACCACCACGATCTACGTCACCCACGATCAGATCGAAGCGATGACCATGGCCGACAGGATCGTGGTTATGCATGACGGCATTGTCGAGCAGATCGGCACCCCGCTCGAACTCTACGACGAACCGGCCAATCTGTTTGTCGCCGAGTTCATCGGTTCGCCGGCCATGAACATCGTCGAAGGCCGCATCACCGATGGCCAATTCGTCGCGCGCGATGGGACGACCGTTCCTCTGGGCCAGACGCGCGGCGCGGTCGAGGGCCAGGCGGTCAAGCTGGGCATCCGGCCGGAAGATCTGATTCTTGACGATGCCGGTCTGGCCGGCACGATCATTACGATCGAACCGACCGGCTCGGAAACCCACGTCACACTCACCGTTGCGGGGACCGATATCAGCGGGGTGTTCCGCGAGCGCATTTCGAACCGTCCGGGCAGCGCGTTGCCAGTGCGGTTCAATTCCGACAGGTTGCATCTTTTCGATGCCGAAACCGGCGTCAGGCTCAGCGCGTGAGGCAAAAATGACTGCGATCTATCCCGATCTTGACGGCAAGACCGTCCTCGTGACCGGCGGTGCCAGTGGCATCGGCGCCGCCATTGTGCGCGCCTTTGCCGCCCAGGGCGCCCATGTCGGTTTTTTCGATATCGACCGGGCCGAAGGCGAAGCGCTCGAGAGCCAGCTAAGCGGGTCGGGTCAGACGGCGCGATTTTTCGCCGTGGACATCACAGACATTGCCGCCCTGCGCAAAGGCATCGCCGATCTGCGGAGCGCGTTGGGCCCGATAGCGATCCTGATTAACAACGCCGCACGCGACGACCGCCACCCGGCGCTCGATGTCACGCCCGAGGACTTCGACGCCTTAATGGCAGTCAATTTCCGCCACCAGTTCTTTGCCTCCCAGGCGGTGATCGAAGACATGCGCGGACTGGGCGGGGGATCGATCATCTGCATGAGCTCGATTTCCTGGTTGGCCGGTTTTGGTGGCATGCCGCTCTATACGGCCGCAAAGGCAGGCATACTGGGCCTTGTCAAATCCCTGGCCCGCGATTTCGGCCCCGATGATATCCGGGTCAACGCCATTTCTCCGGGATGGATCATGACCGAACGGCAGATCGAGAAATGGCTCACGCCCGAGGCCGATGCCATGCGCGAGGACCGTCAGGCTCTCAAGCGCCGGCTCATGCCCGACGACATCGCGCGGCTGGCGCTGTTCTTATGCTCAGAGGACGCCTCGGCAATCACCGGTCAGAACCATATCGCTGACGGCGGCTGGATCTGACGGCGCCGACAGACACACATTTAGAGGAAAGGCACGCCGTGCAAGCTCCATCGGAAATCAAGGACATAACACGTCCCGCCAAACACATCTGCGACGCACTGGCAACAATCGGATCGGCGACGGCCAGCAGCGAACTCTCTTTCATGGGCATTCGAAACCCGCATATGCGCGGACCCAATGCGCTGCGCCAGGGCTATTCGGTTGCCGGACCCGCCCTTACCCTTCAATGCATGCCCAAGCGCGAAGACATCTATGGCGCGGGGGAATACGAGAACCCCGAACTGCAGCTGCATCGCCACGTGCTCTATCCCGCGCAGGCGGGGGACATGGTCGTTGTCGATGCGCGCGCCGATATGGCGAGCGGAATCTTTGGCGAAATGATGCTGACATTCCTGGCCGGTCGCGGCGGCTCGGGCATCGTCGTCGATGGCTGCATCCGCGATTCGGCCAAGGCAAAGGAACTCGATCTGGGCATCTGGGTGCGGGGCGTGACGCCCAATTATCACGCCCAGACCGAAATCATTCCCTTTGCCGTCAACGTGCCGGTGGCGTGCGGCAATGTTCTGGTCATGCCCGGAGACATCATTGTCGCCGATGACGACGGCGTCGTCTCGGTGCCCGTCGCCATGGCCGAGGAACTGATCGAGCGCTGCAGCCATCACGTTGAGTGGGAGGAGTTTTCGCGCCTTCGCCTCTCGCAGGGCGGCGACCTGCGTAAATATTACCCCTTGAGCGAAGCGGCCGAAGACGAATATCGCGCCTGGAAAGCCGCGCAGGGCGCCAAGGGCTGATCCTCCAGTCATCGGAGACGATTTATGTATCGCAACATGAACGGTTCGACGCACGTGCTGGCCGCTGCCGAAATTGCCGTGCCCGCCATCCCCGAGGACGAGCGCGTCTGGGTGCCGCAGGCCGAGGGCGTGTGGTTTCGCCCGCTCATGCTCAACACGCTGGCGGGGCAGTGGTGCAATCTTTTGCGGGTGCGGCGCTCTGGCGTGCTCTCGCGTCACCTGCACCCCAATCCTGTGCATGGCTATGTCATCAAGGGACGCTGGCACTATCTCGAGCACGACTGGGTCGCCGAGACCGGTTCGTACGTCTTTGAACCGCCCGGCGAAATCCATACGCTCGTGGTGCCGGAAGACTGCCCGGAAATGATCACGTTCTTCAACATCACCGGCTCGATGATCTATCTCGATTCCGACGACAGGCACACGGGATATGAAGACGTGTTCTCCAAGATCGACATGTGTCGCGAACACTATGAATCGGTGGGACTGGGCGCTGACTACCTCGACCGGTTCATACGTTGAGCCCGACGATGGCAACCGATCCGGTCAGCTTTTCATGGGCGCAGGAGTGGTATGGCGGCCGTCGCGTCCTGGTGGTGGGCGGCAGCTCGGGGATTGGCGCGGCGATCGCGCGCGGGTTTGTCGCGGCCGGGGCCGATGTCACCGTCACCGGCGTCAGCGACCGGGAAGTCGAAGCCCTGTCGTCCGATCCTCAACTGTCCAGCGCGGCCGCCATGACGCTCGATGTGCGTGATGGCGCAGCTGTCGAAGCCGAGATCGGGGCTATGGGCGCGCTCGATTGCCTCGTCAATTGCGCCGGGATCATCCGGCGCGGCGAAGAGCTCGACCCGGCGGTTTTCGCCGAAATTGTCGAGGTCAACCTTAACGGTTCCATGCGCTGCTGCGCGGCGGCGCGGCCCGCTTTGGCCAGATCGCCGACCGGGGCCATTCTCAACATGGCTTCAATGCTTTCGTTTTTCGGAGGCGGGCTTGTGCCCGGATATGCGGCCAGCAAGGGCGGCATCGCGCAACTGACCAAGTCGCTGGCCATTGCCTATGCGTCCGACGATATCCGCGTCAACGCCGTGGCGCCCGGCTGGATCGCAACGCCTCTTACCCAGGGTCTGCGCGACGACCCCGAACGCTCCCGCACCATTCTCGAGCGCACGCCGATGGGGCGATGGGGTCAGCCTCACGATGTGGCCAGCGCGGCCCTGTTTCTATGCTCGCCGGCTGCCGCCTTCATCACCGGCGCTATCGTCACCGTCGATGGCGGCTATTCCGCCATGTAGCCCGAAAATCAAGGACATCCCAATGCGCCCCACCGATCCCACGCTCGAAGAGCTGATCTCCCAACACCAGAGCCTCGTTCTCGAGCACTTCGATTATGCGATCGCCTGGGCTATCGGCGCGCATATCCGCGATGTTGCAACACGCCAGAGCATGCCGATTGCCATTGAAGTCTCCCATGGCAATGCTCCGGTCTTTCTGGCGCTCATGCCCGGATCCACGCCCGACAATATCGATTGGGTGCGGCGCAAGCGGGCTGTGGCGGTGCGCTTTCACAAGAGCTCGCTCTATATGCGCATCGAGGCCCAGCAAAAGAACTGGGATTTTTCCAAGCGCTGGCGCATTCCCGAGGCCGACTATGTCGCCAGCGGGGGCAGCATTCCCATCACCGTGCGCTCCGCAGGCGTTGTCGGGGCGGCCACTGTCAGTGGTCTGACCGATGTTGCCGATCACGCCCTGGTGGCCGATGCGCTCAGGGCCGTGCAAGCGGGCGGTAAGTCCTGAAGGTCAATCGTACCGGCCACCCCGGTCAATCATTCAACCCCATTTAGAGGAGCCACCAATGGGCAGGGACGAAAAAGTCCGCTGGGGCATCTTGTCCACAGCAGGCATTGGCATCAATCACGTCATTCCCGGATTGCTCAAATCGCCTCATGCCGAGGTCGTTGCCATTTCATCGCGCGATGGGGGGCGGGCACGGGCCGTTGCCGATCGGTTTGCCATCCCAAGAGCATACGGCAGTTATGAGGCGTTGCTGGAAGACCCTGAAATCGATGTCGTCTACAATCCTCTGCCCAACCATTTGCATGTCGATTTTACACTGGCGGCGGCCAGCAAGGGCAAGCATGTGCTTTGTGAAAAGCCTATCGGGATCACCGCCGAGGATGCCCGGCGGCTGCGGTCGGTGCCGGACGGCATCCTGATCGGGGAAGCCTTCATGGTGCGCCATCACCCCCAGTGGAAGCGGGCCAGAGAGGTTGTGCGGTCCGGCGAGTTGGGGGAGATCAAGGCGATCCGGGCCCTGTTCGCCTATCACAATGTCGAACCGGACAATGTGCGCAACCAGGCCGAGATCGGTGGCGGAGGGCTGCTCGACATCGGCTGTTATGCGGTGACGGCGGGGCGGTATTTCTTTGAGGCTGCACCTGAGCGCGCCCTGGCACTGATCGATCGCGATCCCGGTTTCGGCACCGATCGGCTCGCCAGCGTGCTGCTCGATTTCGGCAGGGGGCGGCAATTGAACTTTACCAGCGCCACCCAGCTGGTACCGGCCCAGTCGCTCGAGATTCTGGGGCCATCGGGCCGCCTCGAGCTCGAAATTCCGTTCAATCCGCCGGCCGATCATCACACCGCGATTGTGATCGACAAGGGGGAAAGCCTGGGAGGCGAATTGGCGCGGCGGGAGATTTTGCCGGCCTGCGATCAGTATACCGAGCAGGCCAATGCCTTTGCCCGGGCGATTGCCACAAAAGAGCCGCTTGAGCACGATGTGGCCGATGCGATCGTCAATATGGCGGTGCTCGATGCCATTTTTGCCAGCGAACGCACCAATAGCTGGGCGTCAGTGCAAAGCTAGCGGCACCTGGCATTCAGGAACGGGCCCGCGCAACCGGATTGGTTGGCGGGCCTTTTGTCTAGAGCCGGTCAGGATTTGATTGACTCAAATCCTTGGCT
>NZ_CAXAXY010000041.1:0-23984 GCF_963972885.1 uncultured Pelagibacterium sp.
CCCTCCCCGAGCTCGGTATAAGCGCCGGCGACAAAGGACAGGCGATGATCGAGCACATCGCCTCTGCCCATCAGGTTGAAATAATTGTGCTGGACGATATTGACCGGGGTCGGCCGGTCGGTTTCGGCGGCAAAGTCGATCTCGAGCCGGTTGCCGGTCAGGGTATAGGTGACGGCGATTTCGAGATTGCCCGGATAGCCCATGGCGCCATCGGGGCTGAAAAGGGTCAGCCGGACACTGTTCTCGCTTTCCTCGGCAATCTGCCATATCTGCAGCGCCAGGCCCTCGGGGCCACCGTGAAGCTGATTGGCCCCCTCATTGGGCGGCAGATCGTAGACCGCACCGTCGAGGGTAAATCTGGCGTCGCCGATCCGGTTGGCCACCCGGCCGGCAATAGCGCCGAAATAGGGGCTGTGATCGCGGTAGAACGATATATCGTCAAACCCCAGAACCACCGGCCGCAACCCATTACCGACCGGCACCCGCCAGTCGCGGATCAGCGCGCCATAGGTGAGAAGACAAATCCGAACCCCGGTGGCCGAGGTCAGAACCACCTCATGAACCGCCTGTCCGTCGATTGATCCAACCACCCGTGCCATTGTTCACTCCCTGAATGTGCTGCGCAGCTTTAACCGCGCCGTCATCGGCATGCCACACCAATCAATGGAAATCACGCGATTTGGGCACCACGCGCCTGTTGCGCGGGTGGCCATGCAACCGTTGCGGCACGGGATGGGTTGCCTCATCGGCCCGCGTCAATTGCGGGTTGGCGCGGTGCGACGTCGCCAGGGAATCGAGCAGGTCGGAGCGGTCATAGACCGCGCTGGCGATCACATGGATCACGCCTTCCTTGCTCTTTTGCAGCTGCCCCTCGATCACCGCGAGGCGCGACGCCATGATTTCGCGGCGGTATTTTTCAAACCGGGAGGCCCACATCAGCCCGTTGGCAATGCCGGTTTCATCCTCGAGGGTCATGAAAATCGCATTGCCCTTGCCCGGCCTTTGCCGCACCAGAACGATACCCGCCACCTTGACCGTTTTGCCATCGCGCACCTGGTCGAGCCCCCTGCAACTGAGCACACCCTGGGCAGAAAACTGTTCGCGCAGAAACGCCATCGGGTGGGCCTTGAGCGAAAGCCGGGCAGTCTGGTAATCGGCGATCACATGTTCCGGCAGCGCCATCTCGGGCAGGGCCATATCGTCTTCCTCCCCCAACTCCTGACCCTGGGCAGCGGCGAACAGGGGGAGCGGATCGTCCTGCGGCAGGCGCCTGACGCGCCAGGCTGCCTCGCGCCGGTCGAGCCCAATGGTTCCCATGGCGTCGGCATCGGCCAGAAGCGTCAACGCCCGCACCGGAACGCCCGAGCGCTGCCAGATATCTTCTATCGAGCCGTAATTTTTCTCCCGCCGGACCACCAGCTTTTCGCTCCAGTCTTTTTTGAACCCGTCGATCTGGCGAAACCCGATCCGCAGGGCGCAATAGGGGTCCGGCGTCTCTTCGAGCCCATTGTCATGGGTGCTGCAATTGGCATCGACCGGCCGCACCTCCACCCCGTGCTCGCGCGCATCGCGCACGATCTGGGCCGGAGCGTAAAACCCCATGGGCTGGGAATTGAGCAGCGCGCAGGCAAAGACGTCGGGGTAGTATTTCTTGATCCAGGCGGAAACGTAAACCAGCTTGGCAAAGCTGGCCGCGTGGCTTTCGGGAAAGCCGTAATCGCCGAACCCCTCGATCTGGCTAAAGCATCGCCTGGCAAAGTCCTCGTCATATCCACGCGCCACCATGCGGTCGATCATCATCGTCTTGAACTGGCCAATGGTGCCGTTGTGGCGGAACGTGGCCATGGCCTTGCGCAGACCATTGGCTTCGTCGTCTGTGAATTCGGCCGCCACCATGGCCAGTTGCATGGCCTGTTCCTGAAACAGGGGAACACCCTTGGTCCGTTCCAGAACAGTACGCAATTCGTTGGGGTCATGGGGCGGTTTCGGCGCGGGATATTCGACATCTTCTTGTCCACTGCGCCGCCGCAGATAGGGATGAACCATGTCGCCCTGGATCGGGCCTGGCCTGACGATCGCCACCTGGATGACAAGATCGTAGAACACTCTCGGACGGAGCCTGGGCAGCATGTTGATCTGCGCCCGGCTCTCGACCTGAAAGACCCCGATGGAATCGCCTTCGCACAGCATGTCGAAGACGCCCTCGGCGTCATCATCGGTGGCCTTGATATCAGCCAGCCCCAGCGTCGTGTCGTAATGTTTGCCGATCAGCTCGAACGCCTTGCGGATGCAGGTGAGCATGCCCAGGCCGAGCACATCGACCTTGAGCATACCCACCCGATCGATATCGTCCTTGTCCCATTCGATGAATGTTCGATCCTCCATCGCGGCATTGGCTATGGGGACATATTCATCGAGCCGGTTCTGGGTCAGGATGAACCCGCCCACATGCTGGGAAAGATGGCGCGGAAAGCCCAAAAGCCGCGTCGCCAACTGCACGGCGCGCACGATGTCGGGATTGGACGGATCGAGCCCGGCCTGCGCGATATGTTTTTGTGGCAGCCCTTCCCCGCTCCAGCTCCCCCATACTGTCGAAGCGATGCGCGAGGTGATGTCTTCGGTCAGCCCCAGCGCCTTGCCCACCTCGCGGATGGCCGAACGCGGGCGATAGCTGATCACCGTCGCCGCGATTCCCGCCCGGTGCCGGCCATAGGTCTGATAGATATGCTGGATGATCTCCTCACGCCGCTCATGCTCGAAATCCACATCGATATCGGGTGGTTCGCCCCGGTTTTCCGAGAGAAACCGGGCAAACAGCAATTGATGTTCGGCCGGGTCCACCGCCGTGATGCCGAGAACGAAACAGACCGCCGAATTGGCCGCCGATCCGCGTCCCTGACAGAGAATGTTCTTGCTCCTTGCCACCTCCACGATATCGAAGATGGTGAGGAAATAGGTGGCGTAGTTAAGCTTCCCGATCAGCGCGAGTTCGCTTTCGATCTGGGCTCTGACCTTTGCGGGCACACCGTCGGGATAGCGCAGTTCCGCCCGCCGCCAGGTGATTTCCTCGAGCCATGCCTGCGGAGCCCAGCCCTTGGGAACCGGCTCTTCGGGATATTGATAGCGCAACTGATCGAGCGAAAAATCGATGGTCTGCAAGAACATTTCGGTCTGGGCGATGGCTTGCGGGCATGGGTGAAACAGCCTCTCCATTTCCCCCGGCGTTTTGAGATGGCGTTCCGCATTGACCTCCAGTCGCGTGCCGGCCGTTTCAATGGTTACACCCTCCCGGATGCAGGTGAGGATATCCTGCAGGTCGCGCTGCCCGGCCGCGTGATAAAGCACATCATTGGTGGCGATCAGCGGCACCCCATGGGCCTGGGCCAGAAGCCGAAAGTGATGGAGACGCCGCAGATCATTGCTCTTGTGGCCCATGCTCACCCCCAGCCACAGGGTTGCCGAAACCCGCGAGAGTTCCTTGAGAGCCCTGTCCAGACCCGATTGGTCGTCACCAGGCATCACGATCAGGCTCAGCCCCGACGCGGCGAAAACCAGATCGGCAAGCACAAGGATGCACTCGCCCTTTTTCGCCTTGCGGTTGCCGCGCGTCAAAAGCCGGCACAGCTTGCCCCACCCCTCCAGATCCTGCGGGTAAGCGATGATGTCGGGCGTTCCATCCGAAAAGACCAGACGGGCACCCACCGCGAGCTTGAAATTTTTCGCGCGCGCCTGCAGGTCGGCGAGGGTAAAGGGAAAATCGAGGTCGGGATGCCGGTCCACCAGCACATATTCCCCCGGCCCCGACCCTTCGCGCACCTTGTCGACAAGTTTTACGCCCTTGCGCAGATCTTCGAGCGCTCCAAAGGCGCGCACCACCCCGGCCACCGAATTGCGGTCGGCAATGCCGATCCCCTTGTGGCCGAGCAGCAGCGCGGCCAACACCATGTCCTGAGCGTGCGAAGCGCCGCGCAGAAAGGAAAAATTGGTGGTCGTCGCCAGTTCCGCATAAAAGCTCATGGGAACACCCCATGCAGATACCAGCGCACCGGCTTGGTGCCGATGCCGTAAAACCCGTACCGGAACACCCAGAACCGGTGCCCGGCCGCATCCTCGATGCGGAAATAATCGCGCGCCCGCGTATCGCTGGTTTTGCGCCACCATTCGGGCGCTATGCGCTCGGGACCTTCGGCCGAAACGATATCGAACCAGGCCCGCCGCCACAAAAACCGGCGTGGTGGCCCATGGGGAACTTCGGCGATTACCTCGATGAGAGGCGGCGGGTAAAAGAGAAACAGGGGCCGGGCCGGAACCCCGAACGGGCCGGCCTGCCGCCATGCCGCGCTTGGGGTTTCATCCGATATCGCCGGGATGGAGCGCGCCGCCCGTTCGGGCAGGTGGCTGTCATTGGCAACAAAGCGCTGCACCGCGTCCGCGCCGAACCGCGCACTGAGCCGATCGATCAGATCGCGCACTTCGACTAAGGCCATTGCCCTGCCGTCGAGCCCGCCCTGCACCGCGGCCATATCGTCGCCCGCCAGCACCGAAAGCCTAATCATGTCGAACCCGAAACCCGGATCGATCGGGTCGGCCAGGGCATCGAGCCGCATGTTCAAAAGCCGCGTGAGCGCCCCCGCCTCCTTGAGCGGCTGCCCCGAAAGCACCTCGATGCGGGTGACCTTGCCATCGGCGCGAAAGAACGCGGCCTCGAAACACCGCCCGCCCTGTCCGTGACGATCCAGACTCCTGCAAAGGTTTTGCGACAGCGTGGCGAGAGCGGCGACGATATCGTCCATGAGCCCGATGGGATCGGCAAAGCGCTGTTCGGCCATAAAGTCCGGCAAGGGACGGCGTGGGGTGATCGGCCGGTCGATCTCTCCAATCAGTTGCGCGAGAGCCGCCGTCATTGCATCCCCGAACCGCGCCGCGAGCGGCTTTCTGGGCCGGGCGGCAAGGTCGGAGATCGTGGTGAGACCGGCCCGGCGCAGGCCGGTAGTGGTTTTTTCCCCCGATTCGAGCGCCTCGACCGGCAGTCCGGCCAGAGCATGCGCCTCGCCCCCGGGCTCAACGATCCCGCCCCTGCCGAACCGGGCCAGCGCCCTGGCCGCGCGCGCCGTTCCGGCAACACCGATGCGGGTTGCAAAGCCCTGGGCTTTCAAACGGGTTTCCATATCTCCGACCAGTTTCGCCTCTCCGCCAAACAGATGGGGCACGCCGGTAATGTCGCACACGATGGAATCGGGCGGCTCGGTGGCAACGAAGGGACTGTAGCGATCGCACCAGTCGGCCAGCTTTTCGAGAAGTTCGGCATCGGCGGTCTCGTCGTGCTCGACGATTTCCAGGTGTGGCACCCGCGCCTTTGCGTCGGCAAAGGCAAGGCCGGGCCTTAAACCCTGCCGGCGGGCATTGGCGTCGGCCCCCACCAGAGCCAGGATATTGCCCTTGCGGGCAACGACCACCAAAGGATGATCACCCCGTTTTTGCCCAGAGAGCCGAACCAGTCTGTCGGTCACGATAAGGGGCAGCCACAGCGCCAGATAGCGCCTGGGCTTGTGCAAATCCAAGGGTTTCATGGTTCCATTCCAGATTCCAGCTCGAGCCGGACGGCCCGCTCTTCTGGCGAAGCAGGCGAGCGCAAAGCGTGGCCCGCCCCGGCATGCCGAGGGGATCGGAGGACGGGGCAGCCTTAACCTGCCAGCGCGTTGCGGCAGCACTCGGCTCGGGCGCGCTCATCACCCGCAAAACCAGCCCCGTGACCCCGCTTTCCTGCGCGGCCAGCGACAGCCTGCGGCTGGCGGTGAGATCGAGATGTTTCGACGTCCCCCAGCTTTCAAAAATCACCGCTCCCAGTCCCCGACACCGCAAGGCTTCAAGACTGGCCCGCAAGCCATCGGCGACATCGTTTACATGCACCACGAACAGCTTATCGCCCGCCACGCCCATTTCGGCGAACCCCTGAGCATAAAGCGCGCCCGCCTCCATCTCGCTGCGCCTGTGCCGTATCCAGACCAGCGGCGCCTGGGGCGCAGCCCGCAGGCTGATCCCGGTCACAAATCCTGCAGCCGCCGCAATATCGAAGGCCTGGGCAGGGTAGATTTCATGCACGGCGCCCCGTGCCAGCCCGCCCCCCAAAGCGTCATCGACCGGGCCGGCGCCCAGAGTGAAGACGCCGTGCCGCCCGGTCTCGCCGAAGGGATCGAGACTGGCCAGAGCCTCCCGCAGCACACCGATCTGGCGAGCTTTGTTCATGGCTCAATGTTCCTATTTTGTTCTATTTGGACTCAGATCGAACCAAGAGTCAATCGGGTCTCTGCGCCGCCTCATTTGAGGAAAACGGCGCTGTCGCGGTAGCGGGCCGATTTTTCGACATAAGCTTGCGCCCCCTGGGAAAGCCGCCCGATCTCCTCGTCCGAAAGCGCCCGCACCACGCGCCCGGGCATACCCAGAACCATCGATCCATCGGGGATGTCCATGCCCTCGGGGATCAGCGCCTTGGCCCCGATCAGGCAGTTGCGCCCGATTCTGGCCCCGTTGAGCACCGTCGCCCCCATGCCGATCAGGCTCCCATCGCCGATGGTGCAGCCATGAAGGCACGCCAGATGCCCGATCGTGCAGCCTTCACCGATTGTCAGCGGATAGCCCATATCGGTGTGGAGCACCGCATTGTCCTGCACATTGGAATTGCGGCCCACGCCGATCCATTCATTATCGCCCCGCAGCACCGCGCCGAACCACACGCTCGCCCCTTGTTCGAGCCGCACCTTGCCGATCAGCATCGCAGAGGGCGCCACATAGCCCGCATCCCGCGCGATCTCGGGCGCCTGCCCTTCAAACCCGATAAGACTCATGCCCGCTCCCTTTCCCGATATGCCATGCTAGAGCCTGAACCGAACCCGGTCGACCTACGTTTAAGGAACAGGCCGTGTAAACAATTGCGCGGTCGTACAATTTCCCACCGCGCCAAGCCAGTTTCGCACACAGGCCAGGATCATGACCCAAGTACTCGATCGCAATCTCCATATCCGGCGTATCGATACCTATGTCGATCCCACGCTCCCCCGCGAGCGGGCCATCATCACCCACGGCCACGCCGACCACGCCCGCTCCGGACACCAAAAGGTGCTCGCCACCCCCGATACCATCGCCATCATGCAGACCCGCTACGGCAAGGATTGCGCCGGCAGCTTCCAGTCCCTCGATTTCGGCCAACCGCTAAAAATCGACGATGTCACAATCACGCTCTATCCCGCCGGCCACATTCTGGGTTCGGCCCAGGTGCTGATCGAACAGGACGGCCAGCGCGTCGTGGTCACCGGTGATTACAAGCGCCTGCCCGACAAGACCGCCCAACCCTTCGAACTGGTCCCCTGCGATCTTCTGGTCACCGAAGCCACCTTCGGGCTGCCCGTTTTCCAGCACCCGCACCCATCCGAGGAAATCGCCAGGCTTTTCAAATCGCTCGCCGCCCATCCCGAGCGCGCCCATGTGATCGGCGCCTATGCCCTGGGCAAGGCGCAACGGGTCATCGCCCTGTTGCGCGATGGCGGCTATGACGCCCCGATCTACCTCCATGGCGCCATGCAACGCCTATGCGATCTCTATGTCGAACGGGGCATCGCACTCGGCGAACTCCGCCACGCCACTGACGCGTCAAAAGACGATCTGGCCGGCGCCATCGTCATCGCCCCGCCCTCCGCGCTCAAGGACCGCTGGAGCCGCAGGCTGCCCGATCCCGTGCTCGCCATGGCCTCGGGCTGGATGAGCGTCAAGCAGCGTGCCCGCCAGCGCGGCATCGAACTGCCACTGGTCATTTCCGATCACGTCGATTGGCCCGAACTGACCCAGACCGTCACCGAATCCGGAGCCCGGACCATCTGGGTCACCCATGGCCGCGAGGACGCGCTGGTCTATTGGTCCCGCCAGCAGGGGCTTGCCGCCGAACCGCTCAACATCGTGGGCTATGAAGACGAGGAGCAAGAGCAATGAAACAATTTGCCACCCTGCTCGAAACCCTTGCGCTGACCCCCTCGCGCAATCGCAAGATCGAAGCGCTGGCCGCCTATTTCCGCGACACGCCCGACCCCGACCGCGGCTATGCCCTGGCGGTTCTGACCGGCGCGCTCAGCTTTACCCACGTCAAAGCCGCCCGCCTCAAGGAGGTGGTTCTGGCCGAAACCGACCCGCATCTTTTTGCGCTGAGCTATGACTATGTCGGCGATCTGGGCGAAACAATCGCGCTGATCTGGCCCCACAAGGGCGGCGCGCGCGAACTGCCATCGCTCTCCGACCTCGTCGAGCTTTTAAACACCACCCCCAAATCCGAACTGGCGCTGCTGATCGCCGAACTTTTGACCAGCGCGCAGATCAACGAGCGCTGGGCGCTGGTCAAACTGGCCACCGGAGGCCTGCGTATCGGGGTGTCCGAGCGCCTCGCCAAGACCGCCCTGGCCGAAATGAGCGGCACCGATCTAAAGGACATCGAGGAAATCTGGCACGGCATCAAGATGCCCTATGGCGATCTTTTCGCCTGGCTCGAAGGCCGAAAACCCAAACCCGAGATCGACCACACCGCCCGCTTCCACCCCCTCATGCTGTCCAACCCCATCGACGAGGAGAAAGATTTTTCCAACCTCGACCCCGCCGATTTCGTCGCCGAATGGAAATGGGATGGCATAAGGGTGCAACTGATCCTCGGCGAGGGCCCGGCATCGCTGTTTTCCCGCACCGGCGAGGACATCGCACCGGCCTTTCCCGACCTTGTCGAAAACGTCTTCGGGCATGGCGTGCTCGATGGCGAATTGCTGGTCGGCACCGATTTCGAGCCGGCCCCGTTCAACGCGCTCCAGCAGCGCCTCAACCGCAAATCGGCCACCGAAAAGCTGATCGGCGAACACCCAGCCTTTGTCCGGGTTTATGACATGCTGTTCGATGGAAACGACGATATCCGCGCCCTCCCCTGGATTGACCGCCGCGCCCGGCTCCAGGATTTTTTCGCCGGCCAGACCCAGACCCGGCTCGACCTTTCGCAACTGCTCGCTTTTTCCGATTGGGAGCAATTGGGCGCCATCCGCCGCCAGGGTGCCGATGAAAACGGCCATGAAGGCGTGATGATCAAGCTCAAATCCGCCCCTTACGTCCCCGGCCGCCCCAAGGGCAACTGGTTCAAATGGAAGCGTGATCCGAACCTTGTCGATGCCGTGCTCATGTACGCCCAGCGCGGCCACGGCAAGCGCTCGTCCTTTTATTCCGACTTCACCTTCGGCGCCTGGCGCGGCAACGAGCTGGTACCCATCGGCAAGGCCTATTTCGGCTTCACCGACGCCGAATTGAAAGAACTCGACAAATGGGTGCGCGCCCACACCATCGCGAGTTTCGGACCGGTGCGCGAAGTGGAAAAATCCCTCGTCTTCGAAGTCGCCTTCGACAGCGCACAGGCCTCCACCCGCCACAAATCCGGCGTCGCCCTGCGCTTCCCCCGCATCAACCGCATCCGCTGGGACAAGCCCGCAAACGAAGCTGCAAATGTCGGCGAGGTCGAGGCCCTGATCCCCGCCACATGAAACCTGGGCCGGACAAGTGCCGCCGCCAGCTTTTTGGCCGCGCCGTCGCTGGCCCGAGCGAGGTGAGCAACAGGCGTGCGACAAAAGGAATGGCGGAACGCGACTGCGCGACCGGGCTTTCGCCCGCCCCGCGGGGGCGTTGAACGAAGTGAAACTGCCATGAGCGAAATAGTGGCGGAGAGGGAGGGATTCGAACCCTCGGAACGCTCGCGCGCTCAACGGTTTTCGAGACCGCCCCGTTCGACCACTCCGGCACCTCTCCGTCTTGGTGTCGCGGCAATCGCTCGCCGCTGGGTCGTTGGGTGGGCGCTATATGGCATAGGGTTGATTGGCCCGCAACACCTTGTTTTGAATTGTCGCCAACCCTGATAGATCACCTTTCCATGAACGCGACCGAACTTGTCCTTTTTGTCTATGGCACATTGCGCGACCGGGAAATTCTCGAAGGCGTTCTGGGGCGGGCTGTGGCGCAGGACGATCTGGCTGAGGCCCGGGCCCATGGATACCGGACCGTCTATTATCCCCAAAGGCTCTATCCGGCGCTCATTGGCGGCGGGGAATGGACCCGGGGGCGCCTCATTTCCGGGCTCGGGCAGACCGACATCGCGCGCCTCGACGCATTTGAAGGCGCTGAATACCGGCGCGGCGAAATCGAAGTAACGACGGAAGATGGAACCGTGATGGCCCAGACCTATTTCCCGGCAGGACAAATCGGCCCGGACAGCCCCCGCTGGTCGTTTGAAACCTGGACCCGTCTTCACAGGCCCGAGACAATCGGGCGCTACCGATCGGAAGATTTTCAGTAAACGCACGCAAAAGGGAGAGCCCAATGACACAGCGCGATACATACCAGACCGCCGCCGGGCCGCTGGCCATCACCCCCATCCACCACGCAACCTTCGTCATGGAATGGAACGGCGAGACCATCTATTGCGACCCTGTCGGCGATAAGGCCCGCTTTGCCGATTTCACCGCACCGACCCTGGTCATGCTGACCCACCATCACGGCGACCACCTCGGCCTCGAGACACTCGGTGCCGTCATGGGAAAGGACACGCACATCATCGCCCCGAAAATCGTTTGCGATCAGTTGCCCCAGGACCTCCTCGCCCGCACAACGCAGATGGCCAACGGCGAGCTGACCCGATGGCACGACATCTCCATCCGGGCCGTGGCGATGTACAACACGACGCCCGACCGCCAGAAATACCATGAAAAGGGCGTCGGAAACGGCTATCTCTTCGATTTTGCCGGCACGACCGTCTACCTCGCTTCGGACACCGAACCGACCGCGGAAATGGACGATCTGGGCAAGATCGATATCGCGTTCTTTCCCATGAACCTGCCCTATACCATGACCCCCGATCAGGTGGTGACCTGCATCGAGAAAACCGCGCCGCGCTACGTCTATCCCTTTCACTATCGCTTTCCCTTCGACGAACCGGCCAAGGAGCCGTCCGATTTGACCGCCTTGATGCCCGAGGGTTCAGGGACCGAAATCGTCGAACGGGACTGGTATTAGAGGCTGCGCAAGGGTGGGGCAGGCCTTGACTCCGGACCCGTTTGCCCCGATAAGCAGCTCCGAATGCGCATGGGCCCTGCCCGTGCGCCATTTGTTTTGTTCAAATACGCTGCCACAGGCCGCCCGCCGGAACATCAGTCTCCGGCCAGCACAAAGACCGCGGAAACGGGCATCATCCGCGGCGCCGTAAGGTGCGAAAACCAAGGGAACCGGGTGAAAATCCGGCCAAGACATATGTTTGCAGTCATCAAGACCGGTGGCAAGCAGTACAAAGTTGCTGCCAATGATCTGGTCCGCGTCGAAAAGCTCGCTGGTGAAGCCGGCGATGCCATCACCTTCGAAAACGTTCTCATGGTTGGCGCCGATGCCGACGTCACCCTGGGCACTCCGCTCGTTGATGGCGCGCTGGTGGCCGGCGAAGTCGTCGAGCAGTTTCGCGACAAGAAGGTCATCGTTTTCAAAAAGAAGCGCCGCCAGGGCTATCGCCGCAAGAACGGCCACCGCCAGGAACTGACCCTGGTCCGCATCACGGAAATCCTGACCGGCGGCGCCAAGCCCTCGGGCAAGAAGGCCGCCGCGCCCAAGAAAGCCGCAAAGGCCGAGACTGCCAAGGCTGAAGCCAAGCCTGCCAAGGCCGAAGCCAAGCCGGCCAAGGCTGAAAAGACCGAAGCGGCGCCCGCTGCCGACTTCAAGGACGACATCAAGCTGATCGGCGGCGTTGGCCCCGCGCTTGAAAAGAAGCTCGCTTCGGCCGGCATCACCAGCCTGACCCAGATCGCCAAGTGGACCAAGGCCGATATCGCCAAGTTCGACGAAGAGCTCGACTTCAAGGGCCGCATCGAGCGCGACGAATGGGTCGACCAGGCCAAGGAACTGATCGCCGGCAAGCCCCCGCGCGCCAAGGCCGACCAGTAATCGCGACACAGACAAATTCGAGGATTTTGAACCATGGCACATAAGAAAGCAGGCGGCTCATCCCGCAACGGTCGCGATACAGCCGGCCGCCGCCTCGGCGTCAAGAAGTTCGGCGGCGAAGCCGTTATCGCCGGCAACATCATCGTGCGCCAGCGCGGCACCAAGTGGCATCCGGGCTCCAATGTGGGTCTGGGCAAGGACCACACCATCTTCGCCCTCGTCGATGGCAAGGTGACCTTCGCCACCAAGTCGGGCGGCAAGAGCTTTGTTTCGGTCGAGCCACTCAAGGCTGCTGAATAGATCGGCAGACCGCTCGAAAGAGAACTGCCGGAGACCTTCTCCCCGGCAGTCAGATCGAATATGGATCAGGGGAGCCGGTCGATGGCTCCCCTTTTTCGTTGCCGGGACAAAGTGATGGACACCCAAGCGCTCAGGAGTGCAATGCCGGATCGGATAAGGACCGAACGCCTTGTCCTGCGCGCGCCCTGCCGCGCCGATATTTCGGCCATTGCCACACTCGCCGACAACCGCAAGATCCACGCAATGACCACCTTGCCCTATCCTTACAGCCGGCACGATGCCGAAGCGTTTGTCGAAACCTTCGCCCGGAGCGAAGCCGAGCACGCCTACGCCATCGCGCTGCCCGACGATGAGCTGATCGGGATGGTGGGCCTGCATCTCGATCCCGGCGCCGACCCCGAGATCGGATACTGGCTGGGGGAGCCCTATTGGGGCCGGGGCTATGCGACTGAAGCCGTTGGCGCGCTTATCGATGCCGCCCGCGGCACGGGCCAGTGCACAACGCTGCGGGCCAAAGCCCGAAGCGAAAATGCCGCCTCCCGCGCCGTCCTTGAAAAGCTCGATTTCAGATATGTCGGCGAAACGGTTTCCGGTTGCGGTCCGCATAAGGACGTTCCGGTTGCGAGCTATGAACTGACCAAGTCTTTCGGAACGCCCTGACCATGGCCGAACAGCCCGAAATCGTGACCCAACGCCTGATCCTGCGCCGCCCCCGGCTGCGGGACGCACCCCGTATTGCATCGCTGCTCAACAATTTCGAGGTGACCAAGAACCTGGCGCGCGTGCCCTACCCCTACACCATCAACATGGCCGTGGATTGGCTGATGCGCCAGAAAAAGGAGTGGTCCCCCGATTCGATCACCTTTGCCATTTGCGAACCCCGCCATGGCCTGATGGGCTTTTGCGGCATGCACAAGGAAGGCCCTGACGCCGAAATCGGATACTGGCTGGGCCAGCCCTATTGGGGCAAAGGCTATATGACCGAAGCAACGGCGGCCGTCATAGACTGGTATTTCTCGACCACCGGCACCGACCGCCTGGTCTCGGGGGTTTTCCATTTCAATGCGGCCTCGCTTGCCATCCAGAACAAGCTCGGCTTTGTCCAGACCGGCATCGGCAAGCGAATCTGCCTTGCCCAGAACACCGACATCGACCATATCGAAACCGAACTGACACGGGACGCCTTCGAAAAGGCGCTTGAAACACTATGAAATTTCTCGACCAGGCCAAGGTCTATATCCGCTCGGGCAATGGCGGGGCCGGCTCGATCGCCTTCAGGCGCGAGAAATTCGTCGAATTCGGCGGCCCCAATGGCGGCAATGGCGGACGCGGCGGTGATGTGCTCGTCGAGTGCGTCGACGGCCTCAATACCCTCATCGACTATCGCTATCAGCAGCATTTCAAGGCTGGAACCGGCAACCATGGCATGGGCCAGGACCGCACCGGTGCCGATGGCGCCGATATCGTGCTCAAAGTGCCGGTCGGAACCCAGATCTTTGAAGAAGACGGGGAAACCCTGATTGCCGATTTCACCGAAGTCGGGCAGCGCCAGACCCTGCTCGAAGGGGGCAATGGCGGCTTTGGCAACGCACATTTCAAGACCTCCACCAACCAGGCCCCGCGCCGTGCCAATCCCGGACTTCCGGGCGAGGAGCGGTGGATATGGCTCCGGCTCAAGCTGATCGCCGATGCCGGCCTGGTGGGACTCCCCAATGCGGGAAAATCCACGTTTCTGTCCGCCGTTACGGCCGCCAAACCAAAGATCGCCGATTACCCCTTCACCACCCTTCACCCCGGCCTTGGCGTGGTCCGCGCCGGCGCGCGTGAATTCGTGCTTGCCGACATTCCCGGCCTGATCGAGGGCGCCTCGGAAGGCGCCGGGCTGGGCGATCGGTTTTTGGGCCATGTGGAACGGTGCGGCGTGCTGATCCATCTGGTCGATGGCACCCAGGACGATGTGGTTGGCGCCTACGAGACGATCCGCAGCGAGCTCGAAGCTTATGGTGGCGGGCTGGTCGGCAAGGAACAGATCCTCTGCCTCAACAAGATCGACGCCCTCGACGAGGAAACGCTTGCCGAGCGCAGGGCCGCGCTGGAAAAGGCATCGGGCGGCGATGTGCTGGCCATTTCCGGGGCAACCGGAAAGAACGTCGAGACTGTGCTCTATGCCGTATTGGACGTGCTCGATCACAACGCCGAGAACGACGCGCGCTCGTCGCGGACCGAGCCCGGGGACAAATGGGTGCCCTGATGCAGTCCCAGGCTCTCGATACGCAAGACGCATTGGCAGGATACAGGCGGCTGGTCATCAAGATCGGCTCTGCCCTGCTCGTCGATGACAAATCGGGAAAATTGCGCACCGAATGGCTTTCGGCCCTGGCCAGTGACATTGCCGCCCTCAAGGCCGAAGGGCGCGACGTGGTCATCGTATCCTCGGGCGCCATCGCCCTGGGCCGCCGCATTCTGGGCCTGCCCGGCAAGGCCCTGCCGCTCGATCAGAGCCAGGCAGCGGCGAGCGCGGGCCAGATTGCCCTGTCCCAGGCCTGGGCAAGCCATCTGAACGCACACGACATCACCACGGGCCAGATTCTGCTCACACCCAATATCACCGAGGAGCGGCGCTATTTCCTCAATGCCCGCACCACGATCAACACCCTTCTGGGGCTGGGCGCCGTTCCGATCATCAACGAGAACGACTCGGTTGCGACCTTCGAAATCCGCTATGGTGACAACGACCGGCTTTCGGCCCGCGTCGCCACGATGATCGAAGCCGATATGCTCGTCCTGCTCTCCGATATCGACGGTCTCTACACGGCACCTCCGGCGCACAACCCCGATGCGCGTCATATCCCCCATGTCGCCGAAATCACCCCCGAGATCGAGGCGATGGCCGGCGGCGCGGCAAGCCACCTCTCGCGCGGCGGCATGACCACGAAACTGGGTGCAGGCAAGATCACCGCGAACGCGGGAACCGCAATGATCATTGCGCTCGGAACCCGACTGCATCCGTTGCGCGCTCTTATCGAAGGCGGCCGGCACACACTCTTTGCTCCCGCGACCAACACCACGGCGGCACGCAAGCGCTGGATCATGGGAACGCTCGAAGTGACCGGACAGATCACCATCGATGACGGCGCCGTGCGGGCGCTCAAATCGGGGCGCTCCTTGTTGCCCATCGGTGTCGTCAAACTGCGCGGCGATTTCGTGCGCGGCGATGTCGTGGCGATCCACGATCTTGAAGGTCGCGAGATTGCCCGTGGCCTGGTCGGCCTCGATCGCGACTCGGCCGATCTGGTGATCGGCAAGAAAAGCGAAATGATCAAGGATATGCTCGGTCCCTCGACACGCACCGAACTTGTGCATCGCGACAATCTCGTGCTTTTGAGCCAATAAAGAAAACCGGGAGGCAATCTTGAGCGCAGCCGCACCCAAAACCGACGCCCTTGAGGCGACCATGAACGACCTCGGCCGTCGGGCGCGCAAGGCCGCCTCCATTCTGGCGCACACAGCGAGCGACAAAAAGACCGCTGCCCTGCGCGCCGCCGCCAGGGCCATTGACACCAGTCGCGCAAAAATTCTGGCCGCCAACGCCACCGATCTCGAAACGGCGACGTCCGGCGGCATGAGCGCTGCGTTTCTCGACCGCCTGAGGCTCGACGATGCCCGCCTTGATGGCATCATCTCGGCACTCGAAACGGTGGCCGACCTGCCCGATCCGGTCGGAACGGTGATCGCCAACTGGCAGCGTCCCAACGGGCTCGACATTTCCCGTGTGCGCACGCCGCTGGGGGTGATCGGTGTCATTTTCGAATCTCGGCCCAATGTGACAGCCGACGCCGGCGCGCTGTGCCTCAAGGCCGGCAATGCGGTGATCCTGCGCGGCGGATCGGACAGCTTTCACTCTTCGCGCGCCATTCATGCCTGCCTTCTCGAAGGTCTCAAATCCGCCGGCCTGCCCGAGGACGCCATCCAGATCGTCCCGACCACCGACAGGGCGGCCGTGGGCGAAATGCTCAAGGGTCTCGATGGCACGATCGACGTTATCGTGCCGCGCGGCGGCAAGGGCCTTGTGAGCCGCGTCCAGTCCGAAGCCCGCGTGCCGGTCTTTGCCCATCTCGAGGGCCTTGTTCACGTCTATGTCGATAAAAGCGCCGATCTGGGCATCGCCGTCAGCGTGATCGCCAACGCCAAGATGCGCCGCACCGGCATCTGCGGCGCCGCCGAGACCCTGCTGATCCACAATGACGTCGTTGCGACCCATCTCGAACCCATAATTGCCGCCCTGATCGAAAGGGGCTGCGAAATTCGCGGCGACGAGACCGTGCGCGAAATGATTACTGCGGCCGGCCCTGCCACCGAGGACGATTGGCGCACCGAATATGAGGACGCCATCATCTCGGTAAAAATCGTTGCCGATGTGGACGAGGCGATCGCCCATATCGAGCGCTATTCGTCACACCACACCGAGGCGATTATTGCCGAGGACGGGCAGGCGGTCGAAAAATTCTTCAACGAAATCGATTCGGCGATCCTCATGCACAACGCATCGACCCAGTTTGCCGATGGCGGCGAATTCGGCTTTGGCGGCGAGATCGGCATCGCCACCGGCAAGATGCACGCGCGCGGTCCGGTGGGCGTGGAACAATTGACGAGCTTTAAATACCTCGTTCGCGGCACCGGGCAGACCCGGCCTTGACCGACCGTCTCGTTGTTCCCGGCATCACCGATCTGCCCCCCTCGGCGCCCGGCATGCGCATCGGGCTGTTTGGCGGCAGTTTCAATCCGCCCCATCAGGGCCATGACCTCGTATCGCGCGAAAGCCTCAAGCGGCTCGGCCTCGATGCCGTCTGGTGGCTGGTGACGCCGGGCAATCCTTTAAAGGACCGCACCGAACTCGCCCCGCTCCCCGATCGCGTCCGAGCGGCGCGCGTGCTTGCCGATCACCCCGCCATCCGCGTCACTGGCTTTGAGGCCGCGCACGGCTTTACCTACACATATCAGACCCTCGATTATCTCACCCGCACCCTGGCCGACCGGCGCTTTGTCTGGATCATGGGGGCTGACAGTCTCTCGAGCTTTCATCGCTGGGAGCGCTGGGAGGATATTTTCGCCCTCGTCCCGATCGCGGTTTACGTCAGGCCCGGCTCCACCCGCCGCGCGCCCTTCTCGAAAGCCGCGCTGCGATTTGCCCAGTCGCGTCTCGATGAAAGCGATGCGCCGCTTCTCGCGACAGCCCAACCACCCTCCTGGGTGTTTCTCCATGGCCTGATGAGCACATTGTCATCGACCCAGTTGCGCAATGGCGCACCGAAGGATCAGCAGCCCTGACATTTGGTTACCGTCTCATTAACGACATTAACCCATGATCGATATTGGACCATGCTGGCCCTTGGCAAAGCGCCGTGGCGCACGCATATTGGTTCCATGCAACCGATAACGCGTTGCATGTGTTTATCGACAAGCTGACACAAGGAAACCGAACAGGCTTGATGACCCAAAAAATGCCCCAAAGGGTGGAGGACCACGCTTGATGGCTCCCACGCCCAGCAAGTCGGTATCGGGCGATGCCGCAACCAAGGCCGCTCCCCAGGTCCCCGTTCTCGACCTGATCCTCGCATCGCTCGACGATGCAAAGGCCGAAGAAACGATCTCCATCGACATCACTGGAAAATCCTCACTCGCCGATCATATGGTCGTGACGTCGGGACGCTCCAACCGTCATGTTGCAGCGGTGGCCGACCAATTGGTCCAGGCGCTCAAGGAACATGGCCACGACAAGCCCCGGATCGAAGGACTGCCGTCCGCCGATTGGGTTCTGGTCGATGCATCCGATGTGATCGTGCACATTTTCCGCCCTGAGGTTCGCGAGTTCTACAACATCGAAAAGATGTGGGCTGCGGATTTCGGGACCGATACGCACTAGCAGAGCCAAACGGTTCGCATGCGTGTTTTGATCGTCGCGGTCGGGCGAATGAAAGCCGGACCGGAGCGCGAACTTGTGGCGCGTTATCTCGACCGCGCCACCGCCAGCGGCAAGCCACTCGGGCTTGCCGATTTCTCCGTCATCGAGCCTGGTGAATCCCGTGCTTCGAGCGCCGATGCGCGCAAGGCTGAAGAAGCCCGGGCCATTCGCGCCGCCATCCCTGAAAAAAGCGTTGTCATCGCCCTCGACGAACGCGGCAAATCGATTGCCAGCGCCGACTTTGCGACCCGCATTGCCGATTGGCGGGACATGGGCAAACCGGCACTCGTTCTTGTGATCGGTGGGGCCGACGGCCTTGCGGCCGACCTCCGCGATGCGGCCGACCTTGTGATCTCGTTTTCCGCAATGACCTGGCCGCACCAGCTCGTGCGCATCATGGCGGCCGAACAGCTCTATCGCACGACGACAATTTTGTCCGGCCATCCCTACCACCGGGGCGATTGATGGCGCCGTCTCTGCTATGGTCCGGGCTGATTCGGAGTTTGCCGGTTTGAGCCTGCCTGTGGGACCTTTCCTTAAGCCTTCTTTGCCCATTTTGCGGGCCGTCCTTGCTGTCCTGGGACTGGCGCTTGTCCAAACCGCGGCCCCCTCCCACGCCCAGGAAGGCGAAATCCCCGCCGTCGAGGACGTTCCCGCACAAGAGCTCGAGCAGACCACCCAGTCGGTCCAGGGCGATCTTGAAAGTGTCCGCGGCGAAATCGATCTCAGCGAGGAGCGCATAGAGGCGATCCGGGCCGAAATCGAGGCACTTGACGGCGATGCCACCCAATTGGGTGCCGAGTTGATCGCTGCGGGACAGCGGGTCGATCTGGCCGATGAGGACATCAGGCTGATCGAAGAACGGCTCGAGGCCCTTTTTGCCTCCGAGCAATCGATCCGCGCCCGCCTTGACGGCCATGACCGCTCGATCTCCAATCTTCTGGCCTCCCTGCAGCGCATTTCGGCCCAGCCGCCTCCAGCCATCATCGTCGATCCCTCCGACGCACTGGGATCGGCCCGCGCGGCCATGTTGCTCGGCGCGGTATTGCCTCAGTTGCAGGAACAGGCCGAAACGGTCACCGAAAGTCTTACCGAGTTGATCGCGCTCAAACAGACCGCGCTCGCCGAGGCTGAGCGGCTCAATGCCAATCTCACCACGCTCAATGAAGAGCGCCTGCGCATCGCAACCATTATCGAAGCCCGGTCCCAGGGGCTCGAATGGCTGAGCGACGATCTGCTGCGCGAGGAGGCCGAGGCCCAGGCTCTGGCCGACCGGGCGACATCTCTCGAACAATTGATCTCGGGGCTGGAGAGCCGCATCACCGCCATGACAGCGGCCGATGAAGCCACGCGGGCGGCCAATTCCGGCCAGCGCGTGCCAACGCTCGATCCCGAAACGCTCCGGCTCGCCTTTGCCGATACAGAGCGCACCGAACCGGCGGTTCCCATAGCATCCGCAAGGGGTTACCTCAGCGCGCCCGTCGCCGGGACAACCCTTACGACCTACGGCGCCGCCGACGGTTATGGCGGGCAATCGAAGGGCATGACGATCGCAACGGCGGACGGCGCCTCGGTTTCGGCACCGGCCGATGGCTGGGTGGTTCACTCCGGGCCGTTCCTCAATTACGGCCAAATCGTCATTCTCAATGCAGGCCAGAATTATCTGGTCGTTCTGGCAGGACTTGATTCGATATCGGTCGAGCCTGGCGACTTTGTCAGGATGGGCGCCCCCCTTGGAACCATGGGCAATGCGCCGAACCTTGAAGCGGGTGCTGGAGCTTCGGGTCCTGCGCTGTATATTGAACTCAGGGAAGGTGGCATTCCCATAGATCCCGAGGGATGGTGGACAGCCCAGTCCCCACAACAGGAAAGTGGAACGAGCTGATGGCGTTGGTATTCAAGCGGGCTCTGATCGTTATGTTGGCGATCGCCGCGAGTGTAGGGCCGGTCACGGCTCAGTCCGAGCAGACCCAACTCGAACAGGAAGAGCTCTATCGTCAGCTCGAACTGTTCGGTCTGGTTCTCGATCGCATTCGTGACGAGTATATCGAGGCACCCGACGAGACCGAACTGATCCGCGCCGCCATTCAGGGCATGCTGACCTCGCTCGACCCCCACTCGGCCTATCTTTCACCCGAAAGTTTTGCCGACGTGCGCGAGGACACGTCGGGAACCTTCGGTGGCCTGGGGATCGAAGTGACCATGGAAGAGGGCGTGGTCAAGGTCGTTACCCCCTATGACGACAGCCCCGCCTCGCGCGCCGGCATCCTTGCCAATGATTACGTTGTCGAGATCGACGGCCAGCAGGTCATGGGCATGACGCTCGACGATGCCGTCGAATTGATGCGCGGCGAAGTGGGCACCGACGTCGATGTGGTGATTTCCCGCGACGGCGCCGAGCAGCTCATCGAATTGACCCTGACGCGCGACATTATCTCGGTCTCGGCAGTCCGCTGGAGCATGGAACGCGATGTACCGCTGATCCGGCTCTCGCGATTCTCGGGCCAGGCCTATAGCGGGCTGACCGATGCGATCCAGGAGGTCTTCGAAGAAAATGATGGCCAAGCTCCAGAAGGCATCATTCTTGACCTGCGCAACAACCCCGGTGGCCTCGTCGACCAGGCACAGTTTGTGGCCGACGCCTTCCTCTCAGAGGGATCGGTGGTGCTGACCCGCGGTCGTATCCCCAACCAGAATTCGCGCTACGATGCCAGCGCCGACGAAATCGATGCCATGCTGACCGACGTGCCGATCATCGTGCTCATCAACGGCGGATCGGCCTCGGCTGCTGAAATCGTCGCCGGGGCGCTGCAGGATCAGGGTCGCGCAACGCTGGTGGGCACACGCTCGTTCGGCAAGGGCTCGGTGCAATCGATCATTCCACTGGGCTTTGATGGCGCAATGCGGCTGACCACGGCCCGCTATTACACGCCCAACAACCGCTCGATTCAGGCGCTCGGGATCACGCCCGATATCGAAGTGCTCCAGGACGTGCCCGAAGAATTTCAGGGCCGCGACCTCCTGATCGGCGAAGCCGGTCTGGCCGGACATATTTCAGGCGAGGCCGAAGAAGAGGCAACCGTTGGGTCCTCGGTTTACGTTCCCGCCGAACGCTCCGAGGACAATCAGCTCCAATATGCGATCGATCTCATATTGGGTGAGGCCGAGGACCCGGCCTTCCCGCCCAATCCCGATGCCATCATCGCGCAGCAGCAGACTGATGAAGCCGAGGTGACTGAATCCCAATAGCCTGTACTATAGCTCGGTTTGACCCTGTGCCGGCCCGATTCGCGGGCCGGCCCCGATGACGCCCGCGGTACGGGCAGCACTGCGAACGGTGGACATACATTGCGAGCTTGGGGACCAGCCGCATCATGACTGACGAGTTGAGCAGACCGCTCGGCCGGAAACGCCGCGACCATCCTCGCCGATGGCTGGGACTGCCCTGGGGCCGCATATGTGCGGCTCTTGTCGTCCTTGCCGGCCTTGGTGTCGGCGCATGGATCGTGCTTGTCGATGATCCGCAGGGAGGCAGGCCGGTGGCCGATGCCCCCGTCAGCCTCGAACCCGAACCGAACCCGGTCGCAGAGGAAGTCGCCTCCGACCCTGCGCCGACAACCACAAGTCCTGCCGTGACCAATGGTCCATCGATCATCACGCTGGGCGAAGCGCCGCCCGCGCCGGACCTGGCCGGAGCGCCGGCAGGCGATCTCGCACAGGATTTGTTCGAGATGACCGAAAACGGGCCCCTTCCCAGAGTCAGCAGTTCAGGTCTCAAACCCTATGAGGCCTATGCCCGCCCCTCGATCTCATCCCAGGCCGCCGGGGGCCGCAAGCTTATTGCTGTCGTCGTCTCCGGGCTCGGGTTGAGCGATCCCACCACCCGCGAAGCCATCAATGCCCTTCCGGGCACGGTAACGCTCGCCTTTGTACCCTATGGCAGCAATCTCGAAACGCTGACCGATATGGCGCGGGCCGATGGCCATGAAATCATGCTCGAAGTTCCACTCGAGCCGTTCGATTACCCCCAGAACGACCCGGGACCCCACACCCTGCTCGTCGAGCAACCGACCCGCGACAACCTCGAAAAGCTCTATTGGCTGCTGACGCGAATGACCGGCTATACCGGGGTGATCAACCATATGGGTGCGCGCTTTACCGCCTCTGCGGCCGATTTCTCGCCAATCATGGAAGAACTCGGCATGCGCGGCCTGGCCTATCTCGACGATGGCAGCTCCAACCGCTCGGTCGCGCCGCAACTGGCTCGCCAGAACGCCGTCCCCTATGCCCGCGTGGACCGCGCTATCGACACCAACCCTTCTCAGGCATCCATCCTTGCCGAACTCGACAATCTCAAGAGGGCGGCCGACGAGCGGGGCAGCGCCATCGGCATCGTTTCGGCTCTGCCGGTGTCGATCCGCACCCTGTCCGACTGGGCCGACGCGCTCGATCAGGAAGAGTACCTCCTCGTCCCGGTCAGCGCCCTTTCCTCCATGGAGGCAACACAATGAACACGGCGCCCAATCGTGCGCAAATGCCCTATCGCGACTGCGTCGGTATCGCACTCTTCAACGACCGCGGGCAGGTTTTCCTGGCCCGGCGCATTCTCACCCCCGGCCCGGACACCTCCGAAGTCGACGCGCCATGGCAGATGCCCCAGGGCGGGATCGATGACGGTGAAGATGCGTTGCCCGCAGCCTATCGTGAACTTTACGAAGAGACAGGCATCCGCACGATACGCCTTCTGGCCCAGGCGCCAGACTGGATCCACTACGACCTCCCCGACGAGGTCCTGGGGATTGCGCTCAAGGGCAAATATCGCGGCCAGCGCCAGCAATGGTTTGCCTTTTTGTTCGAGGGCGAGGAAAGCGAGATTACGCTTCTGCTCGACAACCCCGGCATCGATCCCGAATTCGATGCCTGGCGCTGGGAAGATTTCGACAAGGTCGCCGATATCATCGTGCCCTTCAAGCGTCCGGCCTATCTCGAGGTGCACAAGGCCTTCGCGCACATACCGGGCCAGATCCGGGCGCAACGGGCGTGAAGACGATCGGACTGATCGGCGGCATGAGCTGGGAGTCCACAGCTCAATACTACGCCCTCATCAACCGCGAGACCGCAAGGCGACGGGGCGGGCTGCATTCGGCAGCCATCGTGATCGACTCGCTCGATTTCGCCGAGATCGAAGCGCTCCAGGCCCAGGGCGATTGGGCAGGTGCCGGCGAGCGCCTCGCCGCTTCCGCCAGACGGCTCGAGGCCGCGGGCGCTCAATTGCTCGTGCTGGCAACCAATACCATGCATATCGTGGCACAAGACATCCAGGCGGCGACGACAATCCCCTTCCTGCATATCGCCGATCCCACAGCCGACGCGCTCATCGAAGACGGGGCGAAAACGGTTGGACTGCTGGGCACACGGTTCACCATGGAAATGGATTTCTACAAGGACCGGCTGCGCCAGCGGGGCATCGAGCCAATCGTTCCCGAGGTCGACAGGACCAATCTCGACGGCATCATCTACAATGAGCTCTGCCGTGGCATCGTCAGCGACGCTTCGCGCGACACATATGTTGCGGCCATCGAACGGCTCGGCGCACGCGGAGCCCAGGCGATCATCCTGGGCTGCACCGAACTCGGACTGCTCATTTCAGACGATGACAGCCCCCTGCCTCTTTACGACACGACCGCCCTTCACGCCGCAAACGCGGTAGCGCAAGCCCTCGATTGAT
>NZ_CAXAXY010000042.1:0-23364 GCF_963972885.1 uncultured Pelagibacterium sp.
CGTCAGCCGTTTCGGACCGGTCGCACCGAAAGCGGCATTTCCCTTGAGTGCAACCTTGAGGCCGAACATTCCGGCTCCGAAGGCAATGGCCGCGCCTCCGAGGGAATAAAGATCGAGGTAGTCGATGGCCGATCCGCTTTGGACCTGTGCGGCGAAGCCGGACACGCGCGCAGCCTCCGAAACGATCGCGAGTGCGAGCGCACCAAGTCCTCCGATGAGGACGCCTTGACCCGCGAACTGGATGACAAGCGATCCTTGCGCAGCGAACAGAAATGTGACGCCGATCACGGCCGCCATGGCATAGGGAAGGGCGAGCCCGAGCCGTCCGAGCGTCTGGTATGACCAGGGCGTCGTACCGAATGATGCGAGCCAGGTTTCACTGCCTCTAAGCGCCAGAACCGCTCCGATCATTAGCGCCGCCGGGACGATCAGCAGCGCCAGCCTCTTTGCTGTCATTGTTGAACTCTGCCTTTCCAATGGCCATCAGGCGTGTCCGTTCGGCCCCGTCGTTGATGCGACAAGCCGCATCAACGAGTGCACCGAGGATCAGGGCCCGGTCTTCGTGCCGAAGCCCAGCCTTGACGACAAGGCCGCCGAGCTGGATTTTCTCTCGTGCATCCTTTTTCCGCGCGTTTGTTTGCGATGCCTGATAGCGCCGCTCATGCATCAGAACGGCTCGTTTGAGCACCAGAAGCCCGGTCGCCCGTGGGCGTTTCGGCCTGCTTCTGAAATCGCACGGTGAGTTCTTTAAACCCCTTCAGAATCGCCGCGTCGTCGACACTGACATCGCCCAATCCCGCCTTCATCGCCAGCCGGCCGATGCGCTCGGCCTCTTTCGCTTCTGCGAGTTTCAGCTGCTCCTGAAGCCGTTCGATCTCTTCGCGGATGCCTGACGAGGAACGTCTCATATGCGGTGTGTCTCCTGTTTCGAAAAGCGTAGTTCTTCGCCTGGACACTGCCCGATTGGAAGCATGGCGCGCACCTGTGGAAATCCACAGTAGGCGCAGACCGATGAGGTCTGCGACAAATCCCGCCATTCGAAGAATGGTCCAAGGGCGCGCTTATACGTCGCTTCGCGACGTGCGCCGGGAGGCTTGATTGCCGTGTTCGCCTTTCCACCCCCGCCAGCTTGAGGGCGCTTCTGCGCCGGGCGAGGGCTAATGGCGATCTACCACCTTGAAAGCCAAGTCATCAGCCGAGGCGAGGGCCGCAGCGCTGTGGCCGCCGCTGCCTACCGGCACGCCGCCCGTATGGAGTTTGAGCGAGAGGACCGCGTTGCGGACTTTTCGAACAAGAAGAATGTCGCCTATTCGGAGTTCATGGCCCCAGAGGATGCGCCAGAGTGGTTGCACTCGATGATGGAGGGCCGCAGCGCCGTCGAGGTTTCAGAGGCGTTCTGGAACATGGTCGAAGATTTCGAGACGCGGCGTGACGCGCAGCTCTCGAAAGAGTTCGTCCTGGCGCTGCCGAAGGAGCTGACCAAGGATCAGAACATTGAGCTGGTGCGCGACTTCATTGGGCAGCAGATGTTGCTCCGGGGAATGGTGGCCGATTGGGTCTATCACGATGTCGAAGCTAATCCGCACGTTCATATCATGACGACCTTGCGCCCGCTCACCCAAGAGGGTTTCGGAGCGAAGAAGGTGCCGGTTCTCGACAATTACGGGAACCCTCAGCGCGGCAAGAACGGCAAGATTCAATACCGGCTGTGGGCCGGTGATCGTGGAACCCTCAACGAGATGCGCGCGGCCTGGGCTCAGGTTCAGAATGTCCATCTTGCCCAACACGGCATCGATGCGCGCGTCGATCACCGCTCCTATGCCGAGCAGGGCATCGACCTTACGCCACAGGGAAAGATTGGCATTCGGACGCGGAACATTGCCAAGGAGGCGCTGGCGCAAGGTCGCGAAGTCGACCTTGATCGCATGGCGCTTCATGAGGATTTGCGTCGGGATAATGCCGCCCGGATCGCCCGCCGACCGGGGATCGTGATTGATGCCCTATCGCGGGAAAAGAGCGTCTTTGACGAGCGCGATATCGCCAAGCATCTGCATCGCTGGATTGATGATGGTCAGCAGTTTCAGAACCTGTTGGCGCAGATCATGGCAAGCCCGGAGCTTGTCATGCTCGCCAGCGAGGGCGTCGATTTTGAGACCGGCGAAGTGCGGCCGGCACAATTCGCCACGCGGGAGATGGTGCGGATCGAGGACGCCATGTCCCGGCAGGCGGTGCATCTTTCGACGCATGGTGCGTTCGGCGCCGAGGTCCATATCCGCAACGAGGTTCTGGCAAATCATCGCCAGCTTTCCGATGAGCAGCGCAACGCCATCGAGCTTGCAACCGGCAATGAACGGCTCGCGCTGGTCGTCGGTCGCGCCGGTGCAGGCAAAACAACGATGATGAAAGCGGCGCGGGAAATTTGGGAAGCATTCGGCTATCGCGTCGTGGGTGGCGCGCTGGCCGGTAAGGCCGCCGAGGGGCTTCAAAAGGAGGCCGGCATTGAAAGCCGAACGCTCGCGTCCTGGGCGCTCCAATGGGAGCAGGGCCGCTTGAAGCTGGACGACAAGACCGTCTTCGTCATGGACGAAGCGGGCATGGTGTCCTCGCGCCAGATGGCCAATTTCATATCGGCCGCAGCTCATGCCGGAGCAAAGATCGTTCTGGTTGGCGATGCCGACCAGCTTCAACCGATCGAGGCGGGCGGAGCGTTCCGAGCCCTGTCCGAACAGATCGGTTTTGCCGAGCTTTCGACCATCTACCGCCAGCGTGAGCAGTGGATGCGCGATGCGTCCATGGCCCTGGCACGAGGCAATGTGAGCGATGCTTTGGCGGCCTATCAGGAGAAGGGACATATCATCGAGAAGGCCACCAAGGACGAGGCTATTGCGTCCATGGTGGGCGATTGGGTTGCCGATTACGATCCGAACCGCACCACCCTCATGATGGCTTTCATGCACAGGGACGTGGCGGCGCTCAATGCGCTCGCCCGCGAAGGCTTGCGCGCGAAAGGGCTGATCGAGGAAGGCCATGCGTTCCGAACGGCCAGTGGCGTGCGCAATTTCGCAGCCGGCGACCAGATCGTGTTCCTGGAAAACGAAGGTTCGCTTGGCGTTATGAACGGCATGATCGGCCGTGTCGTCGAGGCCGAGCGCGGCAAGATCATTGCCGAGGTTGGCGACCCACAGAGTGGGGACCCACGTAGTGGGGAAGGGACGCGCCGCGTCACGATCGAGCAGCATATCTATTCCAAGATCGATCACGGCTACGCCACCACGATCCACAAGAGCCAGGGCGTTACCATCGACAAGGTGAAGGTCCTGGCGTCATCCATGTTCGATCGTCACCTGACCTATGTGGCGCTCACCCGGCACCGTGACGAGGTTCAGCTTTATGCAGGTGCCGACGAGTTCAAACGTTCGGTCCGCGTCGATCATGCTGCTGGTGTTACCGGCCAGATGATCGACGCAGGGGAGGCTAAGTTCCACGATGCGGAGGACGCCAGGCCGACGCCCTATGTCGATTTGCGCGACCTGGCCGGGATCACACATCGGCTTTGGGGCGTGAGCTTGCCGGAGGCGACTGGCAATGCCAATGCCCGGATTGGTGACACGATCACGCTGCGCCAGGACGGCACGGAAGAGGTTACGGTTCGAGTTGCCGTCGTGGACGAAGCAACCGGCGAGAAGCGTTTCGAGGAACGTCTTGCCGAGCGCAATGTCTGGACCGCCAATGTCATTGAGGCGGGCGACCCGGCGCTTGCTGCCGTGGGCGCCGAGATCCTGTTCCGCCGCCCCGGCAAAGTCGACCATGCGCAGGGTGTCACCGGCGAGCTGGTCGAAAAGGGCGAGGCGGGGTTCGGTGACGATCCCGATGCCAAGCCCACCCCTTATGCCGATGTGAAAACCCCCGATGGTGTCATTCACCGGCTTTGGGGCGTGGCACTTCCGCAGGCCATAGCGAGGGCAGGGGCCGAGACAGGCGACACGGTTTCGCTTCGCCGCAGTGGTACGGAGGAAGTGACTGTAAAGGTTCCGGTCAAGGATGCCGCGACCGGGGCGACACGGCTCGAGGAACGTCTTGTGGAGCGCAATGTGTGGGAAGCGATCCGGCTGGAAACAGTTGCAGATCGCGCCGCCCGCCTTGCGAGAGAGCCTGAAAAGTCAGCTTTGTTTGGCCAGCTCGTCGCGCGCATGTCGCGTTCGGCCGCCAAATCCACGACGCTCGATTTCGTCGGCTCGAAACTCTACGGCCAGGCCGTGGCCTATGCGACCCGTCGCGGGATGCATGGCGCTCGCGTCATGAAGGCCGCGGCCGTCAATCAAACCCGCTGGCTGGCACGTCAGCGTGACCGCCTCGCCGCCGCCAGTCGCAAGCTTGCGGCCTTTGTCGAGCGGTTTGGCCGTGACCGCACAATTGTCGCGCAGGCAATGCCTGCACCCTCACAGCCATGGTTGCGCGGCCGCGCGACGTGGCGACTTTCGATCCCCCAAGCCGCGGAGGCAAAGATGCAGTCAGATGCTCAACTCACCGTCCACTGGACGCAGATTCAGGACCGCATGAACAACGTCTATGAGAAGCCGCAGGAGGCCATCGCCTCGATGGGGCTCGAAAAAGCCCTGCAGGGCGACCGGGCGGCGGCCGAGGCGATCAGCAATCAGCTTGGCCGTGATCCAGAAGCCTATGGCCCGTTGCGCGGCAAAGCCGGCCTGTTTGCATCGAGCGCCGCCAAGGCCGAGCGGGATCGTGCCATCAACAACGTGCCGGCGCTTCGTGATCAGATCGGCAACTATGTCCGGTTGCGCGCCGAGATTGCGGACCTTCGCACGGTCGAGCTTTCGCGTGAGCGGGATCTTCAGCGCATCGACGTCCCGGCAATTTCGTCGGCAGGGAACGGTGTCTTGGAGCGTGTGCGAGACGCGATCGACCGCAACGATATCGATTCCGGCATGGCCTACGCCCTGGCCGACAAGATGGTCAAAGGGGAGATCGACCGGCTCAACACGTCCCTGGACGAAAAGTTCGGCAAGCGCGCCTTCGCATCGAAAGAGCCGAGTGGACCAGCCTTTGAGGCGGCGGCGTCGAAGGTGACCGAAGGCGACCGGGCGAAGCTGGCAGCGGCATGGCCCCTGTTCCATGCCAGCCAGCAGATCGCGGCCCATGAGCAGAAGCAGGCCCGACAGCAAGCCCGGGCGCAGACGCAAACCCGCGATCAGGGGATGACGCGATGACCAGCCGGCGCGCTGCTATCGCCGTCATCGGCGTCGTCGTTCTCGGTTCTATGGCGGCCGCCTTCGCCTTTGGGGGCTATCGCGTCAATTTCACGCCCAGCTACGCCTACGGCTTGTGGCGTATTGAGCCGCTGGACCGCGAGGTGAGGGTAGGGGACCGAATATTTATCTGCCCGCCACCGGGCGCGGCGGCCGAGCTGGCGCTTGAACGCGGATATCTGCCGCGCGGCCTATGCCCTTCGGGATCTGGACCGCTCATCAAAACCGTGGTCGCCCTTTCCGGACAAACGGTCGAGGTTGACGGCCAGGTCATCATTGACGGCACGCCGCTTCCACACTCCGCCGTCCTCGAGGCAGATGCCGAGGGGCGGGCAATGCCGGTTCATGGCGGCGGGACCGTGGAAACGGGCGCGCTTTTTGTTCACTCAGATTTTGTCGGTTCCTATGACTCACGCTATTTCGGGCCGCTCCCGGCCGAGGGGACACTTGGGCTTGCCCGCGAAGTTTTCACCTTCGCCCCGTAGCATCGCGCTTTCGGCCGCATTCATTGCGGGCGGGATCTTCACCGGAGCCGTCGGGTGGAGCGGTCATACACTCGCCCTTGCTGCCGGCGTTCTTTTCCCGGCGCTTTGGGCCTTCGCACCGTCGCGCGCCGTTGCCGCGCTTGTCGCTCTTGCCCATTTCCTCGCCGCATCGCGCGGCCTGCCCGAAGGCGTCGCGATCTTCTACGGTTCGGATATGGGGATGGGCCTTGTGCTTTGGCTGTTGGCCTCACTCATGTTTGTTGCGGTTCACACCATTGTCTGGACTCGAAAGGCAGGGTGGCAGCGCCCCATTCGCTACGCGATAGCCACGATCCTCATGAGCTTGCCACCATTCGGCATAGCCGGATGGGCGAGCCCGATCACGGCGGCCGGCGTCTTGTTTCCCGGCTGGGGCTGGTTCGGCCTTGCAGCGACAGCGACTGGCCTTCTCATCATGACGACGAGATTATGGCCGATCGCCGCGCTCGCCCTGGGAGGAGCGTTCGCATGGTCCGCCGCAAGCTGGACCCTGCCGACAGTGCCGGAAGGCTGGCAAGGGATCGATACGAGCTTCCAGTTCAGTGAAGCGGGCCAGTACGCCGACTATGCGCAGCACATGGCGACCATCGCCATGGTGAAGGAGGCCGCAGGGCAGGGGGCAAGCGTTGTTGTTTTGCCCGAAAGCGCATTCGGAATCTGGACCGCGACTACCGAGCGCCTGTGGACCCGCGAGTTGGCCGGAACCGATGTGATGATCAATGGCGGTGCAATTGTCATCGACCACTCCGGCTACGATAACGTCATGGTGCAAGTGTCCGGAGAGGGCAGCGAGGTCATCTATTATGAGCGAATGCCTGTGCCGATCTCCATGTGGCAGCCTTGGACTACAGGGGGGGCGAATGCGCATTTCTTCGCCAATCCGGTCGTTGACTTTGCCGGCGTTTCGATAGCGCCGCTCATCTGCTACGAACAACTCGTTATCTGGCCGATCCTGCAATCCATGCTGTTTGGCCCGGAGGTCATCGTTGCGACGGGGAACGGCTGGTGGACGGGTGATACCAACATCGTCGCCATTCAGAAGGCGAGCGCCGAGGCGTGGGCCGCGCTTTTCGGCGTGCCACTGGTAATGGCTTTCAACCACTAAGGAGGGCCCGATGATCGATCCTGAATTGATCCAGCTCTGTGCTGATCCCCGGCTTGAGGTCGAAATTGTTCAGCAGTTCGTTTCCGAAATGAACGCTTCCGACCATCTGACCATCCATGTTTCCCAAGGCAAGCGCACAATCCTCGTACCCAAGCCCGAGACGATCGAGCAGGCCGTTGAGACGACGCGGGAGTGGGTAGGGCAGGCGAATGTGCGCGTCGGGGTAACGCAATACCCAGCCGGTTTGGGTGTGACTGATCCGAGCCAGATCAGCCATGAGCTGTTCGACAGTTGCGAAAACCTGCGCATGGGCACCGAGCTTTTCGACAAGGTGCTGCGCGTGGTGACGCAATGGTATGGCGGTCCGGCTGAACCGGCCTTTGAGGACGCAATCTATGCCTATCGCACCGGCTGGTTCGAGGGCGAACGCATCTTCTATGCCGAAGATCCGGAAGTCGAGGTCATGGCGCCCGAGCGCTCGACGGCGCAGGCGGAACCCGGAACCGGCGATGCCGCCCAGGCTGAGGCCGAGGCGGGGCCGTCGGAGCCGCCCTTTAGCTATCAGGACCCCAACTCCGCTTCTATCCGAATTGATCTATCCGGCATCCGTGTCCACAATCAGGAGCCTCCCTCGAGCCAATGAACAGCCATATCATCGTCACCATCTTGCTCTGCACCTTCAATGCAAACCGGCTGAAAACCGGATTTGGGATGGCGATCCAATCCGGCGTGACCTGACCCGCGAAGTAGCCCTGCGCTTCATACACTTGGCCGATGACTGGATTGCCGACTGCCGCGGTCGCAGCAGAGTTTGCCACACGGTTTCCATGCGCGGATTGCGGTTGAACCTTCACCAAATCAGACAGGTTTGCCGCTTCAGCGGTCGACTAAAAGCGGACGTCGGACGCGCGCTACCAAGCGGCAATTCACGGCGAAAAGAGGTAGCCTCCTCCATAGGTCTTGCCAATTGCGCCGAAGCACGGTCCCAAAAATCTTCATGAAAGGGAGTGGAGCCAACGAGAAACATGACATTCACAAGTGTTGCGTTGCGCTTGTGCAGAATGAATACAGCAGGAGTGCCCGCAAAAGCGTCGCCTTTCAATCGATGGGGCTCCCGCTACACCTTGATGGCGGCAGCTGTGACGTACATGAACGCCACGCCGACCAGAAAGCCCGACAGGACCGGCGGCGATAACCAGGATGGCCCCCGGCCCCCGCTGCTGCGCAGGAAAAAGGCGCTCACTTCGACGATCACTTGGAGAATGGCACCGGCCCCAACCCCCAGGGCGAGGGCTGACCATTGGGAGCCGTAGGCGAGGCTGCCGATCCACATGCCAAAAACCGCAGGTGCACCAGCGACCAATGTAAGGGCACCGAAGGCCCAAAGCGGTGGCTTTTGTCGAACGATGGGAGCGGCAATGCCGATACCCTCGGTGACATTGTGAATGGCGAAACCGAGAACGAGGAAGGTCCCGAGACCTGCAGAGCCAGCGGCGAAGGCTGCGCCAATGGCGAGGCCCTCTCCAAAATTGTGCAGGCCGATCCCGAAGGCGATGTAAAATGCCAAAGCCAGCCCTTCGGGCCGCCCGCCGCGGCGGCTGATACCCATGAGAATCAGGAACGTCGCCAGAGCCGCGAGGATGACCATTGCCGGCCCCTGGAAAAGAGGCGCCGACTCGGCAGCCAACTCCAACGCCTCGAGGGTCATGTCGACGAGCAGGAAGGCGAGTAAGCCCACTGTGAGGGCCAGCACGAAACCCATGCCTGACGTGCCCATGTTGCGCATGGCCGGATAGAACATCAAACCGATGGCGACAGGCAAAATACCGACGATCGCACCGACCACGGCCTGCTGGAGGAGTTGTCTTTGGGTGGCAACCGGCGTGTGCACCGCGACGGCGATTTCGTGCTCGAAGGTAGCGCCGGTATTGGTCATCAGTTTGACACGGTGCGCTTCGCCCAGCACCCAGGGATAGGGAATGTCTATCCATGCGGTCGATCCGCGCGCCAGCGGGCCGGAGGGGGTCATGGCGAAATCCCAATAGGCGTCGTCTACCTGGACCTGCGCGACCGTCATGTCCTCGGAGCCGCCGGCACGGACCTGGACCTGGATGCCACCGTCATTCAGGACCGTCCTCTCAAAGGTGATCGCTTCGACCGGAGGGGCGCCATTGTTGAAGCTTCGAAGCGGGTCTGCCGCAGCAACCCAGATAATGGCAATGGCCAGCACCAGCAGGGGCGCCAGCAGCCAGAAAAACCGGCGCAGGCCGGACGAGGCGTTGGACGATTGTGCAAGCTCGGTCATATCAGGCCTCCACGATGTCGAACATGCCCATCCACCCCAGCTCGGTGAACTCTGACTGGTGGGCATGAAACATGTACATGCCGGCCTCGTGGTCGGCGTAGCTAAACTCAAGAATGCCCCGCTGCGCCTGGCACTGCATGATCAGATCGACGGTGCGCAGGGTCGGGGTCAGGGTCGTGCCGGTATCGAAGTAGTTGAAGAAGTTGGCGTGCAGGTGAAACGAGTTGATGGGATCGAATTCGGTTGCGTTGACGAGATAAATGCGCACCGGTCGCGACTTCTCGATGTGGATGGGCTTCTGTGAATAGGCATTGGCGATCGTGTTGACCGCGTAGAACTCGTTCTCATTGTCGAAATTGGTGTCGAAGGCGTTCATGACCATCACCAGTTCCTGCCAGCGGGCATTCTCCGGCGTGCCAAACAGGCGGGATCGCGCGACATCGGTATTGTCAGGATGGAGGTTCGGATCGGGATCGATCACGAAGGCTCCGTACATGCCTTTGTGCATGTGCCGCTTCAGCGGAAATGCATGACAGTGATAGAGGTGGCAGCCGAATGGCTTGGCATCGAATTCGTATATGAACTCGTCGCCCGGGTTGATCAAGCCAGCCCCCGGCACACCGTCCATGCGCCAGGAATGGATGCCGTGAAAGTGCATGGAGTGCGGATGGGAGCCGTAGTTACGGAAGATGATCCGCAGCCGTTCGCCTTCCTTTGCTCTGAGAGCGGGACCAGGCACACGGCCGTTGAAGGTCCAGGCTGGAAACATCACACCCGGGGCGATCTCGATCTCCTTGTCGATGGCCTCTACCTCGAAGGTGCGCAGCGTCCGTCCGTCATCCATCGTCGAGACGGTGCCGACATCCCATTCGGTTAGCATTGCAGTCGGATCGAAGCCGTTGCGCTGTAGGTCGACATTCCCCACCGTCGTCATCCGCCCGTGTCCGCCTTCATGCGCCCCAGGCGCCGCGTCCAGATCAAGGGGAGGTCGATCAGGGTCTGGCATCGCGGTCATATCGTGACCCTGCATGGATTGACCAGCGACAGAGGAGGTCAGCACAACCGTACTGCCCGCGACGGCCAAGCCACCAATAATGAGGCTGCGACGCCTCACCATGTCCACGGATTTGTCGAGTGCCATAGCGTCCTCTAATGCGAATGGTTCGCAACAACTATCGCACAGTCGTGTGTTTTTGCAAGTAGGAATGATTTGCATCTGGGTAGTTTGATGGGGCTCGGTGTACATGGAGCAGTCGCCAACGCCACAGTTGCAAGCGGAACGGCACTGTTGACCGTATACTCGCTGGACCTTGGCCTGCCCTTTATCCTGCGCGGGTTCATGACACGGATTTTGTCAATGCGCCGAAATGGCCGGGCCCCCCAAGGTTGCCGTCCCTGGCGGGGTGGTTATGGTGTCGCCCACTACCGGCTATCTCTCCAGCTTTGTAATTTTGGTGCCTCCGCACGTTCCCGGCCAGCGACCGGATCGGCTGAGCCTGAGTCTTAAGGGATTATGCGATATGCTCAGGCGAGCCTTTCAATCGCACTGGCGGATTTCTGCTTGTCGGGCGACTGGTCGTGCTCGGCTTCAACACCGACGTAGGCTTCGGAAAGTTCGGGGGGCTCCGGCTTGGATCCAGATGGAGTGCACGCTCGCCATAGTCGCGGAGCTCCTTGTCTGGATCGCCCGAACCGTCTCACGGCCACGGGCCTCTGGCTCATCATCGGCGCGCACTGGGCAACCTGCTCGACCGGCCGCGGCAGGGCGCCATGACCGATTTTCTGGATTTCTCCATTGGCAGCTATCATTGGCCAGCCTTCAATCTTGCCGACGATCGTCTGCCGGGCTTTTGCGCTTGGAGAGTGTTCTGGCACATGGCGAAAAGGAGGTTCAAAATGGCTGAGCTTTCCCACTCATACAAAAGAATCGCTTTGATGCCTCGGGTCCCTTGAACCCGAACGCCGGATGCCATTCTGGCTCTCATCAGTGAACAACGCCATCATTGTGGACGACCTCACCATGAATTGAGTAGCGGCGGCACAGCCTCATGCCTACAGAAGCGCAATGTTCGTGCATATCTCCATAAATGGCAGGCTCATTCTCCGCTGGTGTTTTGCGGTGATGATCTGCCTGACGGCTGGCGCCGCGTTCTCCTGGGAAATGCAAGAGCAGCCCGAGGCCGTTGTCGAACTCTTTACGAGCCAAGGTTGTCTGCCCTGCCCGGCAGCAGATCGGATTCTGACTCGGCTGGGCGACGAGAACAAGGTTATAACTCTTTCTTATCATGTGGACTTTTGGGATTACGCCGGCTGGGCCGATACGTTCGCTTTGCCGGCCAACGGTGAACTCCAGAAGGCGTATGCCAAGAGGGCGGGCACCGGCAGAATCTACACGCCGCAGATGATCTTCAACGGTGAACGCGCTGTGGTCGGCTCTAGTGCCGAGGAATTGCGGACCGCACTGGAGAGCGCCAGTCTGGAACTTTCTCTAAACGTTGAAATCGAATCTCAAGACATCGTTAATATCACGGCGGGGCCGCGTTCCGGTCTAGGAAATGCGATTGTGTGGCTGGTCACTTTCCGGGACAGTGCCGAGGTTGATGTTGCAAGTGGCGAAAATATGGGCCAACGCCTTTCGTATTCTCATATCGTCACGTCCCGTCGACCAGTCGGGATGTGGGATCCAACGACCGGTATGGAGATAAGTATCCCGGTGCCTGAGGCTTTGGGGCCTGCCAACGATGGGTTCGCGCTCATCATGCAGGAAAAGGACGGCGCTTTGCCTGGCCGCATTCTGGGCGCCGTCATGATCGCTCGCTGAGATCCGCCAAGCTTCGCTTGATCTCATGCGCAGTTGCCGCGCCCCTGCATTTCAGTTCGTTGCGACGGGCGTTGTGCATAAAGGAAAATATCACCGTTCGCGGAACGCCGAAATTGGCAGAAGCCTTTGATGACTTCATCAATGCAATTGGCCCCAGAACCGGCACCCGCTGCGGGGCCTTACGGCGGGTTGTGAGTTGCTAAAAAAGCTGGGCAACTGCGCCCATACCCAACAGGTTGGCAACCAAAACGATACCCAGCCGGAATTGCTCCATCGCCGTAACGCTCGGTTGCAGCGTCGAGCGCGGGAATGATCAAGGAGAAGAACGACGCCGCCAACATCACCCCTGCGGCAAAACCCAATAGAAGATCACGCGTGGGGCGGGCGGGAACGCGTCCGAAAAGAACGGGAAGCGCTCCTACGGCGGTCAGCAGGCCGGTCGCGAGGCTTCCGAAAAAGCCAAGCGCGATCGGCGACAGCGTGTCCATGCAAGATCCTTGGAACTGTTGGGAGAAGAAGCGGAGCGGAGTTCTAGCTATCGCCCACACGCGCCACCTCTTCGTCAACAAGCGCACGCAGTTGTTCTGCGCCGAATTCGGTCAATGGTCGACCATTGACGAAGAATGTGGGCGTTTGGCTTACGCCAATAGTTTCGATATCGGTGCGATCCTGGTTCATGAGCCCAACCGTGCTCGGGCTCATGATCTGCGATGATGCCGCTTCCACGTCGAGACCGGCTCCGCCAGCAATTTCGAGAATGTTGGCCTGAGGTGCGGACCCATGGGCCGCCCATTCCGGTTGTGCCTCAAGCAGTGCTTCGAGAACTGGCACGAAAACATCCTGCATGCGCGCGGCTTCGAGGACCTTGATTGCTTGCTCTGACGCTTCCCCGTGGAACGCCGCGTATCGCAAAACCACCCGCACATCGTCGGGGTAATCGGTCAGGATGTCTTCGACTACCGGATAGAAGGCACGGCAGGCCTCACAAGCAGGATCAAAGAACTCGACAATGGTCACCGGCGCTTCTTCCGGCCCGAGTATGGGAGAATGCCCGCGAACCAACGCCTCCGTTATCCCGGAATCGGCGGCTGCGACATCGGTGGTCGGCACGGGTTGGCTCACATACCATGCCGCGCCGCCGAACGCGATGAACGCTGCGGCGAGGATAGAAATGACAAGGATCTTTCTATTCATTGGGGTTCTTTCGTAGGGACGTGATGAGTAGCGTTGCGATGGCGCCGAACGCCACGAGCGATAGCAAGGGGATTGGCAGGCCCAGCACAGTCATCTCCGACCCTGAGCAGGATGGCCCCGAAGCACTGCATGGACGTATGCTTTCGGGGGTCAAACCATAAAATACTCCGAGGTGCCACAAGGCGATGAATGCGCCGATTGCCGCCAGGATGACCCCGTATCGCGCTACCATCGGGTCTCGCCACCACACACCCAGCCCCAGCACTATGGCCAGGGGGAACATAAAGGCTCTTTGAAACCAGCAAAGCGAGCATGGTATCTGCCCCAGGACTTCGCCAATGAACAGCACGGCCAGCGAACTGGTCAGCGAGAGCATCCAAGCGACCAGAACGATATTCTCACTGCGATGGGCCATGATGACTCTTTTGGTGCGCCTGAAAGCTTCGCTCAATGTCTACAAGCTATAGCCGGTATAGGTTCAAGCAGAATTTGCGACCGCTGCTGAATTTCTATGGGCGAACTTTGCCACGTGAGGCAGAACTTGCATATGTTGAGCCGGACCAACCCGCGCGCTGAACCTTTTCGCAACCGCAATGTTCACCCTATGACACTGCGCCAGCACGGAGTATTTCATGTCACATGATCATGGTCATGCGCACTTGGACCCAAAATCGGGCGATCGTCGGGTTGCCATTGCTATATGGGCCAATGGTCTGCTCACGGTCGCCCAGATAATCGGAGGTATCCTTTCGGGCAGCATCGCGCTGATTGCCGATGCGATACATAATTTTTCGGACATGGCTTCGCTCGTGATCGCCTTCGGCGCACGAAAGATATCGCGACGGCCGGCCGATGCACGGATGACATTTGGGTACGGTCGGGTCGAGATCGTCGCCGCGCTTATCAACTATACCTCCCTTGTTCTGATCGGGTTCTATCTGATCTACGAGGGTGTCATGCGCATGGTGGATCCACCGGAGGTCGCGGGATGGACAGTGGTCATACTCGGCACTGTGGCGCTTGCCGTCGATACCCTCACCGCGCTCCTGACGTATTCGATGCAGAAGGGAAGCGTGAACATTAGAGCCCTTTTTCTGCACAACCTTTCCGACGCGCTCGCCTCGGTTGCCGTGATTTTGGGCGGGACCCTCATTCTGCTCTTCGACATGAGGTGGGTCGATCCTGCGATCACCATAGGGATCGCACTTTACATCCTCTATCTTGCCCTTACCGAAATCGGCGGCCCCATTCGCACGTTGATGCTTGGGAGTCCCCCTGACCTCGACAATGACGCGGTGATTTCGGCAGTGCGCGGGATTGATGGGGTTGTTGACGTCCACCATGTGCATCTTTGGCAGATGGAGGAGCATGCCGCCGCTCTCGACACGCATGTCGTCATCGAGCAGAGCAAATGGGAGGAGCTCGAAGACGTGAAGCGGTCGATTAAACAGGCAATTGAAGACGGATTCGGCATCACCCACTCAACCCTCGAATTCGAACGGGAAGCCGACGCGCATAAGAATGCCCAAATTTATGACCACGGGACAGACCGCGGGGATGGCGATCACGGCCATTAGTGGGTTACCGCCAGTGTGTCGCGCGCCATCTTCGACATGAGCAGACGAGCAGCAAGGCTGACTTTGAGAAAACGGAGAACCTGTGGTTCTATGGAGTGGTCATAGTCGGTAGAATTCTGCCCGCAACGCTCATTCGGAGCCATGGGCATAAATACATTGCTGGACAGTTGAGTTAGAGAGGTGAGGCAATTGGATTGGTCCATCGGCCCCCTGAGCGCTAACATGCTGCAGCACATAGCGACGATGAACGTCATCGCGCCGGCTGCAGTCGTTTTCGTCCTGCGTCATCTTCCATCCAATCTGTGGCGCAGTTGGCACTGGGCCACTGCGGTTCAACTTTGCGTGTTCTGGATGTGGCACGCCCCCCCTGTAATGAACGCGGCCATGGCTTCGTCTGCGCTTCACGTGTTCATGCAGTTTTCGCTCTTCGCGGTAGCGCTGTGGTTCTGGGCCTCCGTCCTTACACTGCCATCGTCACGCCGCTGGGTAGGCATTTTCAGCTTATTGATTACAGCAAAGCTCTTTTGTCTTCTCGCTGCTCTCATGATCTTCGCCGGTCGGCCGATTTTCGCCATGAACATGGGTATGGACGGAGTGCCAACGGGTATCACGCTCGCTGATCAAGAACTCGCGGGCCTGATCATGATCGTGGCATGCCCGTTGTTCTACGTTTCGGCCGGCGTCTATATCGCAGCAAAATGGCTTTTTGAGCTCGATGCGGAAAACCGACCTGCGACTTGATGCAGTGTGTGAGGCAAAAGCTAGGTGGTGGGCCCGCTCTCGATTGCAGATGCCGCGACCTCATCACCGATATGGGTGAAGCTGAACAAAAAGCTGGCGGCCACGAACAGCGCGAGAATGCTCAGCGTGATCAGATTTCTTCGACTTTTCGGATTGGATTGGTGGGGTTTGGTGTGTGCGGTCATGGTGATTATGAAGTCCTTTTCTAGACCACGATGATGGGCGCGCCATTTGGAACGCGGTTGTAGAGATCGATGATATCCTGATGCAGGAGGCGAACGCAGCCGCTGGAAACCGCCCGGCCGATCGACCAGACCTCCCCTGTTCCGTGGAGCCGATAGAGCGTGTCCCGACCATCCTGGAAAATATAGAGAGCTCTCGCACCCAGTGGATTGGTCAAACCCGGCGGTTGTCCGTCGGCCCATTTCTCGAGCTCTGGCTCACGTTCGATCATTTCTGCCGGGGGTGTCCAGGTGGGCCATTTCTTCTTGTAAGCGATGGTGCCCTGGCCCGACCAACCAAATCCAGCTCGACCTATACCAACACCGTAGCGCACAGCCTGACCGTCTGCGCGGACCAGATAGAGATAGCGATCTGCCGTATCAACGACGAGGGTTCCCGGGGTTTCCCCTGTCGGGTCTGGGACGACGCGCCGGTAGTAAGCAGGGTCCAGTTGGCGCAGATCGACAGCTGGCACAGGAAAGCGTTCCTGGGGCATGGGTCCATACATGTCGAGATAGACTGGATCGATCCGTGGCTCGACCGGGGCAACTTCAGGCTGAGTGGTCTGGCAGGCGGCCAGGAGGCCACCCAAGGCTGCTGCAGAACCCAACTTCATGAAGGTTCGCCGCGTCTGGGGTGCTGTCTTGCGCTTTTCGGTTTCGGCATGGAGCATAGTGATGTCCGTTCCTTTCCTTGTATTTGTGGGGTGGGCCAAAGATGGACGTAGCGTCCAGTCACAGTTTCGTCAGCTTCTATTTGATGGCGAGGGCAACTGTCTTGGCGTCTCCTCTTCGAGGAGTTGCTCGACTGAGTAGACTACGTCAGCGAAATTTCCCATTTCCCCGGGCATGACAGCCTTTCGTGGTGGCAGGCGCACACTCAGGGCATCCACAAGTCGATCGTTCACTGTTACTTCGTAGTGCAAATGGTTTCCCGTCGAGAGGCCGGTCGTTCCGACATAGCCTATGACTTGCCCCTGTTCGACCTGGGTTCCGGGAGCGATGCCATCGGCAATGCCGCTCATGTGGGAGTAGGAGGTTTCGAATCCATTGACGTGCGTGAGCTGGACTTGACGTCCATAATTGCCATTCCAACCGGCCAGCTTCACTTCGCCGTCGCCACCGGCATAGATTGGCGTCCCGGCCCCTGCCGCCAGGTCCACGCCCTCATGACCGAGCCGCCGACCCGTGACCGGATGCACGCGCATTCCCATCGGTGACGTCAAAATTCCGCCTCCCTCTAGTGGCCGACGCAGCAAGAGCGCACCACCCGATGCGCCTTCGCGGTCGAAGTATCCAACTGCACCTGATCTGTCCGTGAATCTGAAAAGTTCCAGTTTTTCTCCTTTGCTCACGAGTGACACGTAGAGCAGGTCCTCGTGATCCTGGGTTGCATTGGCTTTCAGAATTTCAAGCTTATCGCCCGGAGCCACCGTTTTCCGAAGATCGGCATCATTAGAAAAGATCGAAATGAGATCTTCGATGACGTGGTCCGGCAAATCGCTGCGCCTCCCAGTTTCCCAGATTGACCGATAAAGCGTGGGAAGCGCTGCAACGTCGACCCGTTCAGCGCTTTCTTCGGGAAACGGTATGCTTGGCGGTTCCAGGGCGAGAACAAAACGACCGGAATCGGTCTGCGCGACTGTGAAGGCATGTGCATCGGAATTTGTCTGCTCGTCATGAAGATAAACGCTCAAGCGAACCGGGCGCGAGGCTTCGGTTTCGTCCCCTGTGCGGTAAAGGATTCTGAGGCGCGTTCGGGCCGGCAGGTTCGAGAGCCCGAGGACGTTACGGGTGGCCTCGACGATCTGGGCCGATGTTCCCAGCGTGAAGCCATTCTGATCCAGAACTTCAGTAACCAAGCTTTCTTCCTCAAGCTTGATAAGTCGCTCCGTTGAGCCTGCCCCCACTCTTCTTTTGGGAACCACAGAGACGTTATCGGGCACGTTGGACGCAATCGAGGAGACAACGGCGGGGAATTCCGAGGGCACCGCTGCGTAGGCGAAAGCCGGGGACGGCGGCCCGACCGGCACTGTAGGCGATTGGTCCAAAATGAATGCGACCGCTGATGCATCACTTACAGCTAACGGTGGCGCGGCATCCATCAGCATTGGCTTCGAGGAAATGAGAACCTCGGTGTCGACCGCTTCACCGTAGACTTGAGATGCGATATTTGGCGCCGTGTCTTCAGTTGGCGTCATTGCTACACCCATGTCATCATCGACATCTTCTGGCGCTGGAATATCGGCGGTCAGAATGGTCGCTGATGTTGCCAGTGAAACGTTGAGCCACTCAAACTCCTGGTTGCGAAGCTGCGCAGAGCGCCCATCGGTTTCAGCTACGCTCAAGGTGAACGTGCGCCGGTTCGGGGCATTCTGAACCGTGGTTCGGGCACGATTCGTCTTGCCGTCGGCTGTGCGGGACGTTTCGGGCTTCGAGCTTGCGTGGAAGGCGCTTGAGAAGGTGGAAAAGGTGTCTCTGCCCTCGAAGGCGAGGAAAATGGCCCCGGCCATCATAAGGAAGGACACAATGCCGGTGAGGGTGATCGCTATCACCGAGTTTATGTCCAGCTCTCCCGCCTGCGGTATCGGGCCGTGTGCCGCGTTGACGAGAAGAGGCTCGGCATCCGAAATACCGAGAGACCCAAATTGCCTATCCTTCTGATTTTGAACGCGGCTCAATGGCATGACCGGCTACGAGACCTTCCGATTCAAAGCATGTTTGTGATCTGCCCCCTGATGCCTACTGATCTGGTGGCGATGACGCGCCAGCACTGCCTGCGAAACAATGTTCGAATCCGGTTCGGCACCCGCGATGAGGCTGGAACGACGACCGAACTGCCACGGTCGCCCGATGACGAACAGGCCGGGGACAGGCTCGCTCCCTTCCCCTTGATCCATCTCGAACCGGATCCACGAATAATCGTTCCGATATCCGACCGCCCAGATCACAACATCCACCTGTTGGTTTGAACCATCCGCAAAACTGGCTGACGATCGATCCAAGCCTGTCAGGCGCGGGCGAATGCGAACGCCCATTCGGGCTAAATCCTTGAGGGCGTTCCCCCGATGGGGAAAAGGATCAGCACGGGCCATAAAGCGACCGATGGGCGATTTGCGAGTCGCCGAGAGCATTCCAAAGACCCTAAGCCACTGCCAGACACTCCGGCCAAAAACTCGCTCGGGCAGCATTTTGCGCGGCTTGCCGGTTGCGAGAAATGTCTCATGATCGCGGGACAAGCCGGCCGCGATGTCACGCCCTGAGGCTCCGTCGCCAACAACAAGGACGCGTGAGCGGTCCCTGATGGCAGCGGCTCGGAAAGTCTCTGCTATAAGGTGCCCGATATTGGGCGCGTCGGCAGCCATGGCAGGGATCTTTGGTACCTGAAATGGCCCTGTTGCCACGATCACCGATGGCGCAGTGAAGGTCCGACCATTGCCACACCGAACAAAGAATGTCCTCTCACCATGTTGCTCCAGTGCCACTACACGATGGTCGAGGTAGACTGGTAGATTGAAGCGTCTCGCGTAGCTCTCGAGATAGCTGCCGAACTCTTCCCTGGTGGCATAGCCATCGCGTTCACCATCAAGGGCCAGACCCGGAAGCGCGCTCATGGTCCGGGGTGTGAACAGGGTGAGCCCGTCATAGCGCCGGCGCCAGACATCCCCGACTGCGCTTAACGCTTCGAGGATTACGAACTGAACGTCAGATTGCGCGAGGCGATGCCCCATGGCCAGCCCCGATTGACCTGCGCCGATGACGATAACGTCGAAAGCCTCAGGAGCCGAGCTTGCCTTTGTCAGCTCCCGGTCGAAGACAACGGCCATACCTCCTTGCGTTTCGGTCATGCCGTTGCTACCGCCGTTCCTAAGGAGCGGCCAGTTCCCACGCATCGGTATCCGGCGCCCCACCATAATTCCTGGAACGTGACGTCGTGGAGATGACTATCCATGGCCTGCCAGGGCGCCACGTCTTGGTAGTCCCGGCTCACCCCGAACGGCTTGTTGATTGCGATGGCAAAGTCTACCAGCCAACCGGGCCATCGATCCGGATGCTTGAGCCCAATGGATGCGAGGCGCCCGCCCGGCGGCAACCGTCGCGCGATCGTAGCTATGACCTCAGAATAGTCCGGCACCATCTCCAACGCAAATGCAGCAATTGCCGCGTCGAACTCGAAACGGTTGGGAGCCTCGGCGATATCGCCTTGAATGAGGTCGACGTTTGACCACCCCTTGCGGTCGACCAACGCTCGCGCGCGCTCCAGCATGCTGGTGGAGAGGTCAATTCCTATGATCCGTCCCTGCGGTCCAACAGCGTGGACAAGGAAAGGAAAATTGGCACCGGTCCCGCATCCGAGATCGATGACGGTGTCACCTGAACGAATGTTGGCCATTCGGATTAGGGTTCGACGTTGAGCCTGCACGCCCAAGAGTCTGTATGCAAACAATGCCCAATCGTAGATCGGAGCGGTCCGATCATAGAGGCAGCGGATTTCGCTTCTGCTCAAAAGGCCCATAGATTCACCCCAGAAAGCTGGAAATCAGGGTGAAAAGAGCGAAGCCGCCGATGAAAGAGGCCGATGACCAACTGGCATCGGCGCTGGCACCGTGGGCCTCGTTCAGCATATCTTCGACCGCTGCGAGAAGCAGGATACCGCCCACGAACGCGAGGGCTGCCAACTGTATGGTCCGATCCTGGTCCCGGAGAAGCCAGAAACCGACCGTGGCCCCCAGAAGGCTGGCGAAGGCAAAGGATGCAGCAAGTAGGATGCGTTTGGTCCGCGATATCCCGCTCTTGCGAAGATTGGCGACCGCGGCAAACCCCTCAGGAAGGTCTGCGGTCACCTGTCCGATTGCGAGGACCAAAGCCAAACCGATCGAGACGGTCGAACCGATCCCCACCATCAGGCCGTCGCTGAACAGATCAATTGCAACCGCAGCATAGATCATCCACGGCCCTTGCTCTCCCGATCCGCCCAGAATGGTGCCGAGGCCGCGATCGAGAACGACATAGGCGGCCCCGCCCAGGCAGAACGCGATCACGACGAGTACTGCCGATGCGCCCCCCAGCGCTTCGGGCATGATCTCGATAGCAACGACCGCCACGACAATTCCGGAGGCAGCGTGCAGTGCACGGTTGAGGGCCTTGTCACTGACGCGGGCAAATTCGGCAACGATACCGCCGATGAAATTGCCGGCTGCAGGCAGAAGGGACAACAACAGAACTTGGATGAACGTCGGCATCTACGGCTCAGGCGTTACCAGTCAGGGATAGCTTGCATAGACTTCGGTGCTGCCATCTTGCTTCAACAGGAGCACATCATAGGGCTCCATATCCGGGGTCGGTTCGCCCATCCCCGGCGAACCGCTGGGCATGCCTGGAACAACAAGGCCGACCGCGTCTGGCCGCTCGGCCAGAAGGCGATCGATCTCGCGTGCGGGAACATGTCCCTCGACGAGATAGCCATCGATTTCGGCCGTGTGGCAGGCGGCAAGGTCGGGGCCTAAGCCGGCGTCGACCTTGCGCAGCATGAGCGCACCCATGTCGAGATTTTCAACCTTTGCACGATAACCATTCTCCTCGAGATGGCGAACCCAGGACAGGCAGCATCCGCAACCCGAGGTCGAATAAACCTGTGCCTGCTGAGCCGCAAGCGCGGCACCAGACGCAATGGTGCCGATCAACACGGTCAGGCCTGCTAAAGTCAGGTATCTCATGGTGTTATCTCCATTCCTCAGGCGTCGGCCCCTGTGAGCCGGCGCAGTTTTTCCACCTGGGTGTCCAGTGGTTCGTGAATATCGAGTGTGCCTGCGAATTCGCCTTGAGCATCCATCATCAAGACACTCGCGGTATGGTCCATTGTGTAGCCGCCATCCTCGAGCGGGACTTTTTCAAAATAGGCGGCAAAAGCATCGGCAGCTTGCTCGGTTTGCTCGAGGCTTCCCCGGAGGCCGAGGATGCGTTCGTCGAAATATCCAACATAGTCCGCCATGATGTCTTGCGTATCCCGGTCGGGATCCACGGTGATGAAGAGCGGGGTAATTTCGGACTGGGGACCGAGTTGTTCGAGCACTGCCGTCAGTTGCGCCAGTGTGGTCGGGCAGACATCGGGACAATGTGTGAAACCGAAAAATACGAGATATGGAGTGCCAGCCAGGTCTTCGTTGGTGATCGTTTCACCCGTGTGGGCGGTCAATTCGAACGGTCCCCCGATCGCCAAAGAACCCGTCGACCCAGTGGAGGGGCTGGAATTGACTCTCTCGAGGATGGCGCCCAGACCAATCGCAAGCGCGACGAATGCCAACAGTCCCCAAGCGCCGAATTTGATGATCCTGAGCGTCTTGGTCATTGGGGAGAGCCGTGGACTTCGCTGGCAGGTTGTCCGCCTATCGAGACGACGTCAAACTCCAATGGCACTTCACCGGCACTTTCAAACCGCAAGGCCGCCGAATACGATTCACCTATCTTGAGAGCTTTCGTGGGCGCGATGATCATGAGATGAACACCGCCGGGTTGAAGCGTTACAGTCTCCCCCGGCGGAATGAGTAGGCCTTCCGCCAGAGGGCGCATCCGAGCGATGCCATCGGCGCTGAGGCTCGATTCATGCACCTCGACTGCCTGGGCATCTGGAGCCGTCCCGCCAATCAGCCGGTCGGCCTCTTGACCCGTGTTGGTGATCGCAAGGTATCCCCCCGCGACGCGAGCTCCTGGTGGTGTGGCGCGCGCCCAAGGATGGTCGATGACAAGTGAACCGACCGTATACTCGTGGGCCGCGACCGGAGCCGCTATCGGCAAAAGCATCAAAGCGGCAAATATGGCCTTTGCAATCATGCAGCTTCTCCCTTGTTCGCTTCGGAAGGCGTAACGCGGTCATCGGTCGATTGCAGTGCGCCACGTTGCCCCACGCCGTTCTCGGCGGGCGCGGCTGCTGTTCCCGACGGCACGGCTTGGCTTGACGAGAACCGCAACAGGCGCAGCGCATTGGCAGTCACCAGAACCGTCGCGCCGGTGTCAGCCAGGATCGCCATCCAAAGGGTTGTCGTGCCGGTCAGGGTGGTTGCCAAGAAGATCGCCTTCAGACCGAGTGCGATGGCGATATTTTGCCAGATGTTGCCCATCGTGGCCCGTGACAGGGCGATGGTTTCCGCCACGCCCGAAACCCGGTTCTTCAACAGCGCGACATCGGCGGTTTCGAGCGCGACATCGGTGCCGCCGCCCATGGCAATGCCTACCGACGCCGCGGCAAGTGCCGGCGCATCGTTGATGCCGTCGCCCACCATGGCGACCCCGCCTGCCTTTCGCAGATTGCCGATCTCATCCAGCTTGGCGTCTGGCATGAGTTCGGATTTCGCGGTGATGCCGAGTGTTCCGGCAATGGCCGCAGCCGTCCGCGCGTTGTCTCCCGTCAACATCACACTGTGCAAGCCCAGCGCCGATAGCGACGCAAGGCCGGAAACGGCATCCTCGCGCGGCTCGTCGCGCAAGGCGATAAAACCAAGCAATGCTTTTGCTTCGAGAACGACAACGACCGTCTTACCCTCGTCCTCCAGAGACTTCATCCTTTGCGCGATATCGACGGGGATTGTCATCTGTTCAGCGGCGTACCGGG